>DASXVL010000146.1:0-23487 GCA_036504255.1 Armatimonadota bacterium
ATTTCACGACATAAGGCAGGTCTACGTTATGGTAGGCGATGTTCGGCGATTCGCCGGCGTTGCTGTTGTGGAAAGAAAGCACAACAGCAACGCTGACTGGTGTGGATTGCACGGCCGTAATTCGCTCACCCGGCTCCTATACTAGTGACACAGGCATGCGTTTTTTGCTTATCAATACCAATCGTGAGCGCTCGCCGCAAACGGTCATCCCGCTGGGAACCTGTTGCGTGGCGTCGGCGGCGCGTGCTGCCGGGCATGCGGTCGATGTGCTCGACCTGTGCTTTGAGCGTGACCCGGTGGCGGTGACCGAGCGCGTCGTGCGTTGGGTACGCCCGGATGCCGTGGGACTCTCGGTACGGAATCTCGATAATGCTGATTTGGCGCATCCACAGAGCTATGTGCGCGAGGCGCAAGCGCTCGCCGACGCGTGTCGCCGGACGTCGGATGCCCCGCTCATACTCGGCGGCGCCGCCGTCGGGCTGTTGCCCGAGGCGTTCGCCCGTACGCTGGGGTGTCGCTGGGCCATCAGCGGGGAAGGGGAAAGCGCCGTGCCGGCGTTGCTGGGTGCGCTGGCGCGGGGTGAAGCGCCGTCCGGTATACCGGGGCTGACGACGGTGGAGGGGGAAACGGCACAGTCGGAGCCTGCCTGCCTACAGCCCGAGCTCGCCGAGCTTCCCGACCCGGAGATGGAGCGTTGGCTGGAGCTGCGGCAGTACCGCGCGCAGGATGCCGCGTATCCGGTGCAGACCAAACGGGGGTGCGCACTCACCTGTAGCTACTGCGTCTATCCGCGTTTGGAAGGGCGGCAGTGGCGCTTGCGCGACCCCGACTGGGTGGCCGAGCAGGCGCGACTGGGCGGGGTGGCGCATTTTCGCCTGGTGGAGTTCGTCGATAGTGTCTTCGGCATGCCGGAAGATCATGCCATCGCTTGCTGCATGGCGATCAGTCGTCTACCTGAGCATCCGCCGTTGACAACCATGGATTTGAATCCGTCGGCCTGCTCGCCTGCACTGGTGGAGGCGATGAATGCGGCAGGCTTCACGGCGGTGGCGATCAGCGCCGAGAGCGGTTCAGATACCATGCTGGAGCGCTTTGGCAAAGGCTATAGCGTGGCGACGCTGCACCGCGCACGCGAGACTCTGCGCGGATTGCACGCGCAACGTCTGTGGATCTTTCTGCTCGGAGCGCCGGGTGAGTGCGAAGAGACGGTGCGCGATACCGCGCGCTTCATTGGCACGCTGCCGCACGAAGATTTGGTTTTCGTCGCGTATGGAGTGCGACTCTTGCCGGGCACCAAATTACACGCGCAGGCGGTGTGCGCGGGAGAGGTGGCGCCGGATGACCCGTTGTTGTGGCCGACCTTTGTGCCGACGCCATTGATGACGGCCGAGCGCGCTGCGGCACTGCTGGCGGAGAGTGGTTTTCCCGCCGATCACATGGTGACAGTGCATGATGGCGGCGGCCGGTGGATTCCGTTGGCACAACGGGTGATGGCGCGCTGCGGATTGCCGCCGCCCTACTGGCGGTACGCGCCGGGCATGAACCGGGTGCGCGCATTGTTACGGTTTGAGGGAGGGTGGCGATGACCACGGTTGATGAAATTATGATGCAGGCGGATGCCGATGACATCTTTCAGGTCGCGGTTAACGTCGAGTTTTGGCCGGAGATTTTACCGCATTATCGCTGGGTGCGGATTCTTGAACGTCGGGCTGATGGGCTGGTGGTCGAGATGTCGGCGCGGCGCGGCTCCATCCCGGTGAAATGGGTGGCGATCCAGACGGTGGATCGAGCGCAGCGGAAGATCATGTATCGACATATCGGCGGTGCGACGAAAGGGATGAACGTGGTCTGGCGTGTCCACCCACTCGGCGAGGGGGTGCATGTGTCCATCGTGCATGAATTACGGTTGCAGCATCCACTCGTGCGCACGTTCCTGGGGAAAACGATTGTCGGCAGCGTTTTCGTGAAGTATATCGCCGGCGAAACATTGCGGTGGATGAAAGCCGCGCTGGAAGGCGGAAGGGAGCACACATGCGCCGTGCAGTCATCACTGGAGTTGGGCCAGTAACCCCCATCGGCATCGGCAAGGAAGACTTTTGGGCCGGGCTACGTCACGGACGCTCGGCGGTGGAGCGGCTCACGACATTTGACCCCTCCGCCTTGCGCTCGCAAATGGCCGCGGAGGTGCGCGCCTATCATCCCCAAGACTACTTCTCGGACAAGGAATTAAAGCGGCTCGACCGCTTTTCGCAGTTCGCGCTGGTCGCCGCCCGGTTGGCGGTGGCGGACGCCGGGCTGGACCTGCCGACGGAGGACCGACAGCGGGTTGGTATTACGCTGGGCTCGGCGCTCGGTGGGTTGAGTTTTGCCGAAAAGCAAGTCAGCGCCTTCCATGAACGGGGCCTGCATGGCGTCGAACCGTCACTCGCGTTCTCGGTCTTCTGCGGGGCGGGGAGCTGCCAGATCGCCATCGCGCACGGCATTACCGGCCCGGCCTGGGCGAACTCGAATAGCTGCGCGTCCGGCACCATCGCCCTGGGAGAGGCACTGCAGTGGATTCGCCGCGGCGAGGCCGATCTCGTGCTGGCCGGCGGGTCGGAAGCGCCGCTCGCTCCGCTCTGCTACGGCGCTTTCGCCCTCATTCGCGCCATGTCGTCGTGTAACGACGATCCCGCGCACGCCTGCCGTCCCTTCGACGCACAGCGTGACGGGTTTGTCATGGCGGAAGGCGCGGCCATGCTGGTGGTCGAGGAACTGGAGCACGCGCAGACGCGCGGCGCGCATATCTATGGCGAGTTGGTAGGCTACGGCTTGACGAATGATGCCTTTCACATGACCGCGCCACACCCCACCGGCGAACAGGCCGCCCGTTGCATGCGCCTGGCGCTCGACGATGCCGCGCTTCGACCGGAAGAGATCGACTACGTGAATGCGCACGGCAGCGCCACCCCCTTGAACGATAAGACGGAGACGATGGCGCTGAAGTCGGTGTTTGGCGCACATGCCGCGCGCATGGCAATCAGCGGCACCAAGGGGCATCACGGCCATGCGTTGGGCGCGACCGGGGCCTTTGAGGCGGTGGCCTGCGCGCTGGCGCTGGAGGAGCAGTACGTACCGCCCACTCTGAGCCTAGACACGCCGGACCCGGAGTGCGATCTCGATTACACGCCCAACCAAGGCCGGACGCGTGCGTTGGATGTCATCCTCTCCAACAGTTTTGGCTTTGGCGGCATTAACGCCTGCCTGGTCATGCGCAGACTGGCTGCGTGAGCATGCGCTGGCCGGAGACATTTGCAGAACGCGCTGAGGCGCGCGAGTACCTGGATGGCGGGGCGATTCCGCCGGCGACGCTGCGCGCCAATTTGCGTGAGCAAGCGTGCATGAATCGTTGGCTGGGCGGCAACGCGGCGGTGTCCTGTGCCGCGCTGCCCTACTTGCGCGCGTGCCGTGCGCAGCCGTTGCGCGTGCTGGAGATCGGGTGCGGCGGCGCAGACCTCTCCCGTGGCATCGTGCGTGCGCTGCTCGCACAGCGGCAGCCGGTCATCGCCGTTGGCCTGGACATTCGGCGCGACGTGCTGACCTGTGCGCGCGACCAATGGCGCCGCGCCTACCCCGAACTCGCTCTGGTATGCGCGGATGCGCTCTCCCCGCCATTTCCCCCGGCGTCGTTTGATGTGGTCATCATTCCCACGCTATTGCACCACCTGTCACCGGATGAGGCGGTCGCTGTGCTGCGCGTGGGCAGGCGGCTAAGTCATGGCCTCGTTATTGTGACCGACCTCGTGCGCTCCCCGTGGGCCTACCTGGGGTTTTCCCTCGTCGCGCGTGCGCTGCGCTTCAGTCCCGTCGGACGGCACGATGGCGCGCTCTCCATCCGCCGAGCCTATACGCCGTGCGAACTCGCCGCATTGGCGGAAGAAGCCGGTCTCACCGATGGTACCATCTATCGCGCCCCCTGGTTCCGCATGGCCCTCGTGTACCACGGGGGCTAATTCTCGGGTTGGCAGGGAACGGCGGGACGGTGCTGTAGCCTCATCGCCCCTGCAAATACGCACCCCATTTTCTTCCAACGCACAACCGGGCACCTGGTTTGTGACTTCCACACCATGCCGTTATCTGACCGCCATCGAAATGCCCGCCCCCTCCTCCGCGCCCCTGTTACGGAAACGTATTTCGTCACAGCAGGATGCGGCGAATCGGGTGGCGAATCGATTATCAGGCGTAGACTCGCGCTTGTTGGAAGGGGATACTGAACATGACACCTATACGTTTGGGCCTGGTCGGCCTGAATTTTGGCCAGCATATTTGTCAAGAACTCACCTCGCAGCCGGATTTGCCGGTGAAATTGGTACGCGTATGCGACCTGGATGCCGCCAAGGCGCAGGCGATGTCGGAGAAGTTTGGTGTGGCTACTGCGCCGAGTTTGGACGCGTTGCTTGCTGACCCTGAGGTGGACGCCATCGGGTTGTATGTCGGTCCGAACGGTCGCGCGGACTTTATTCGCCGCATCATTCGCGCGGGCAAAGACGTGATGACCACCAAGCCGTTCGAGATTGACCCGCAAGCCGCGCTGGATGTGCTCTATGAAGCCAAGGCGCTCGGGCGCGTCGTGCATATCAATTCGCCCAATCCCCGACCCTTCGGCGAGATAGCAATCATCAAGGAGTGGCTTGACGCGGGGGCCATCGGCCGCCCGACGTTGGCGCAAAGCAGCGTCTGGTGCTATTACGGGCCGACGCCTGCGGATGGCTCCTGGTATGACGATCCGCTGCGCTGCCCGCTGGCGCCCATCTTCCGTCTCGGCATCTATCCTCTCAACGGCTTGCTCACGCTCTTCGGCGAGCCGGAATCCGTGCAGGTGATGCATAGCCGGGTGGAAACCCAGCGCCCGACCCCGGACAACGCCAGCGCGACGATCCGCTTCGCCGACGGCGCTATCGTGAACCTGTTGGCCTCCTTCGTGGTCGGTGGCCCCGATTTCTATAAGAACTCCATAACGCTGTGCGGCACCAAAGGCGTCATCTACTACCAGACAGGCGCGAAGCCGCAACCTGGCGCGCAGGAAGCGAACCTCATCCTCTCCACCGACGCGGGGGTGGAACAGCGCACCGTCACCACCCACGCCGGGCAGTACGACTGGGAGTTCTTCGCCCAGCGCGTGCGCGGAGCAGCTCCGGAAGGCGAAACCACCACGCCCGAGCAGGTGGCCGCCGCCATCCGCGTCATGCAGGCGATCTCCAAAGCCGAACAGACCGGCCAGACCGTGCGCGTCGCCGCGCCGATTAACCGTTAGGAGCAGACGATGACCGAATCGCCGACAGCGCAGGGGACATTTGCACTGAACGATACGCCGTTCGGCTGGTCGATCAGCACGGGTGAGCGAACCATCCTCCAGACCGCCGTCGCGGAGGATGAGGCATTGGCGCGCCCCGGCGCATTCTGCCGGGATGGGCAGTGGCGTTACGTGACGCAGGTGCTCGCCCAGGAAGCGACGGCGGACGGCATGCGCTACCGCTGCGCCACCGACGACCCGACGTTTGAGGCGGTGCTCGACATTGCGTACATGGCGGATGGTCTGGCGCTCTGCTGGGCACCCGCCGACGGCAAAGTGTGCGAGGTCATCGGCGATGTCTACAGCCTGGCCAGCGCCGGGCATTGGTACGGCCACGGCTACCATGAGCCGCAGTACTGGCCGCTCGACGCCGGGGCGATCCGCAACGACCCGTTGCTCTGCAACAACGTGCAGAGCCCCATCTGGCTGGCCTCCAGCGGTGCGGGCATCGTTATCCCCACCGAGGAACTGCTCTCCGTTTCGCTCAATGTCGCGCAGGACGGCGTTTTCCGCATCGGCATGAAGCACGTCGCCTCGTTCGCCTACCGCATCCTGGTGGGCCGCGATATCCGTGAGACGTTCGACCTGCTGCTCGGTATCGTCGGCAAGCCGCAGCGTGTGCCCGACCTGGAGGAGTTCGCCAAACCGATCTACTCCACCTGGACGCAGTACCCGCGCTACCTGACACAGGACAAGGTGCTCGACTTCGCACGGCAGATCTGCGCGGCGGGGTTGCCCGTCGGCATCATGCAGATCGACGAGAAATATCAGCCCTCTTTCGGCGAGATCAGCTTCGACCCTTCGACCTTCCCGGACCCACAGGGGATGATGCGTGAACTGCGTGAGATGGGCTTTGTCTCCACACTGTGGACCAGCCCGTTCATCAACACCGATTCCCCGGCGTTCGCCGAACTGCGCGAACTGGGGGCGTTGGTGCGCAACGCGCAGACTGGTGAGCCGGGCATCTTCACCTGGTGGGCGGGGGACGCGGGCTTGCTCGACGTCACCCATCCGGCGGGCGAAGCCTGGTATGCCGGGCATCTGCACGCCATGGAGGCGTTGGGGTTCGTCGGCTTCAAGTTCGATGGCGGCGACGGCAAATACACGCCGCCCTTTGCGGAGAGCGCCTTCCACCAGCCACAGCGCCCGCAAGGCTATAGCAACCGCTACCTGGAGTTCATGGCCAAGCATTTCCCACGTTACTCCGAGTCGCGCGTGGCGTGGATGGTGCAGGGGGAAGGGCTGCTCACGCGTGAGGGCGGCAAAGACACGCATTGGGGGCTGGATAATGGCCTGCGCGCGCTGGTGACGCAGGGCATGACGCAGTCGCTGCTCGGCTACCCGTACCTGATCTGCGATATGATCCCCGGCCGCGTGCAGACGCGCTTCCCCGACGCGCCGCTGCCCACGGACGAACTGTTTCTGCGCTGGACCGAAGTAAGCGCGCTGACGCCCATCATGCAGTTCTCCTACGGCCCGTGGAACTACAGCGCGGCGACCTGCGGCGTGGCGCGCGCCTACGCCTGGCTGCACCAGGACCTCGGCCCCTATCTCTACGCCATGGCGCAGCACTGCCCGCAGAGCGGCGCGCCCATCGTGCGCCCGCTCTTCCTCGACTTCCCCGGCGAGGAGGCCACCTACATGCTCGACGACGAGTTCCTGCTCGGCGACGACCTGCTCGTCGCCCCGGTGCTCAGCGAAGGTGCAGTCGCCCGCGATATCTACCTGCCCACCGGCTCCTGGCGCGACGCCTGGACGGGCACGCTTTACGAGGGCCCATGCACCCTCGCCGACCATCCCGCCCCCTGCCCCGGCATCCCCCTCTTCGTGCGCCAGGACGGTGCATGGAGCGAACGGCTGGAAGAGGTACTCGCCCAGCACCTACCAAACATCCCGCGCGGCAACACGCCCAGCGGCGTCACCACCGCCAGCTATTCCGCGCCGTTGTTCCGGATTGTATAGGGGAGTGTTGGAGAGTGACAGCAACCGCAGAGTGAGCCGTGACATAAATAGGCTTGGATGAAAATTAAGGGTTAATCGTGGCTGTAGATTACAGTCGAGGAATTACGATACGCAAGGTGTCCGCAACCCGCCCTTTCCGCAAGGATGCGGAAAGAAGCCACAAAGTGGCGACAGCCTATAGCCAGGTGGCGGCACGATGCCGCCCCTGGGACAGATGCCCCCGAACCCCGCGCCGACAGGACGTCGGCGCAATTGTCGCAGGAAGCGATAGGTAGAATAGGGGATCGCCTCCTGCGATCATGCACCGACGTCCATGTCGGCGAGAACTTTTGGTCGCCCTTTCCCCGGGGCACCCTCATTCGACAAGCTCATGATAGGTCCTGCCGCCACCGGGCTAGTAGCTTTCCGTCCCTATTCGGGGCTCTGTTCCGCATCCCCGCGGAACAATAACCATGGCTCATACCGCCTATTTCTTCGCCGCCGGAATCACATTGTAGGCGAAGGTGTTGGTGAACTGAATCATGATGGGGATGAACTGGTCGGCGAGTTTTTGCGGGTAATGGTTGGCGCCGGTGAGCGGGTAGAACTCGAAGAACACGCCGGCGGCGGCGAGCTTGGCGGCCAGGTCGACGCTGGACTGGTAGGGCACAATGACGTCGCCGGTACCGTGGATGAAGCAGGTGGGCGGGGTGTTGGGCGCGAGCGCGTTCGGGTAGAGCGTGTCGGCCCAGGGGTATTTGCTCGGGTTGCCCGGCGTGGTGGGGAGCCCGCCCCACAGGTCGAGGCAGACGCGGGCGCGGATGCGCGCGGGGTCGCGGTAACAGGTATGCACGACGATGGCGCCCCCGGCGGAATCACCGGCGAGGGAGATATTCTCCGCATCCAGGTTAAAGCGCGCGCTGTTTTGCCTGATCCACTCAACCGCCGCCGTGGCATCGGCGACCGCGCCATCGAGGGCATTGACGGTGCTCGGCGTCGTGCGATCACGCAACCGGTAATTGATGGAAAAGGCGACATACCCGGCACGAGCAAAGTCCTGCGCCATGCGGATATAGAGCTCCTGCGCTTTATCGCCGCCGCCGAATCCCCCGCCGTGCACCAGCACCATGACCGGACGGTTCTTCGCTTGCGGCTCGTCCAGATAATACACGTCGAGCAGCAGGTCCAGCGTCTTCCCGTCATAGCCCACGGCTTGCCCGTAGACGATATTCGTGTTGGCCACCACCGGAGGTAGCGCCGTCGCCGCGTGACTCGCGAGCAGCGTCACGCAGAGCAACAGCAGCAGCAGGGCGTGGCGGTAATAGGCGGTAGCATGTGCAGGCATGGACTGCTCCTTTGCTAGCGAGGCGACTGGATCAGGATAGCGTGATTGGGCAATCGTACCGTGCGTGCTAGGGTCTGTCAAGGGAGATTGCGCCCGGTGACTTGCTACGTTTCATCCCGTAGTATCAGTGCACAGATGCTGCCATATCAGCGGATGCCGGTCCCCTGTTCAGGGATTACGGCGATTGACAGGCCTGCCAATCCTCAGCATAATGACTACGTACTCAGTCGCGGTACTTACGCTTCATCTCCACTCCCATCTTCGGAAGCAAAGGAAATGCTCTATGCTGAAATGGTTTGTGCTCCTCCTCACGCTGGCGTTTGGCGCTTCCGTCGTCTTGGCGGAACAGGTCACCATCACCGTGCTCGACACCGAGGGTAAGCCGGTGGCAGGCGCGAAGGTCGCTATCGTCAGGCTGGACCCTACAATGACATTTATCGCGACAGCGGAGCTTGTCACCGATGTGATGGGGTCCTGTACGACCGGTGTGACGGTGCCAACGGCGTCCTCGAACATGATGGCTCGCCGGTTCGTGTCGGTGTATAAAGCCGGGTTCGCCCTGGGGGGATGCGCGCTCACGCCAGGCGAGAAGATCATCACCCTGCAGAAGCCCATCGCCGTGAGCGGCAAAGTGGTGGATGAGCAGGAAAAGCCGGTCGCCGGCGCCAAAGTCCAACTCGGCATGGTGCTGATTAGCGAAAAACCTATGGAAGTGATGTTGGTTCCCACACAATGGCAGGAGCAATGCACTGTGGTGACCGACGACAAAGGGCAGTGGACATTCTCCCTTGTGCCCGCCACCGCGAAAAGCGGGGTTGTGCACCTCAGTGACTCACGATTCGCGCGTTCGACTAAGCAGTTTGTGATCGCTGATAACCAACATCCCCTGTTGGTGGCATATCCCTCGGCAACCATCACCGGGCGCGTGTTGGCGCCGAACGGCAAGGGAGTGCCCGGTATTTATGTCAGCGCGCTCGCTAATCATGACTATGCTCCCTGCGGTACGTGCTCTGATACCCATGGTACCTATCGCATCATCGGCCTCCAGCCAGGCGCTTGTCAAATATTCGTCCAAGATCCGAAGAAGCGATGGACTGCCAACTCGGTCAAAGATGTGACCGCCGTTGCCGGAAAGGAGACAGACGCCCCTGATATCACACTGGTCGAGGTGGGTTTTATCGAAGGTACGGTCATCAGTAAAGAGACCGCACAACCGATGGCAGACATCTACTTGACTGCGTCGCTGAAGAAGGCCTCTTCGACGCAAAGCCAGGGATGGTCTGCCTTTACGGATAAGCAAGGCCACTTCAAATTCATGGTGCCGCCGGGCACGTATACCACCCGAATTATCGCCGGAGGGCTCCGGTCATTGAAGCCGGGGACCGCGCCCACTGCCACCGTCACGGTCAAGGCGGGGCAGCATGTGAAGACGCCGCCGCTACTGCTGCCGCAAGGCCTCTCGCTCACTATTCGCGCCGTCGATGCGCAGGGTGCTCCGGTTGCGGGGGTAGCGCTGCGGGTCCGGCAGTTCTGTAAAAAATGCCTGGGAAAGGGATGCCAGAACGACTTCATGGCCCAGTGCGCTCCCGATGCGCAAGGCCTGGCCGTGGTCAGGGGGCTTTCGCCGGGGAATGGTCGCGTGGAGCTGTCGCAGAGCCTTGATGAGATGGGCGTGTGGGATCTCGTGGAGCAACCGGCGTTTCGGCTACCGGGCACGACCGTCGTAACGGTGAAATTGCGCAAACCGCCATTGATCACGCTGACGGGCCGCGTCGTGAACACCGAGGGCACGCCTATTTCCGGTGTCAACGTACGGGTCACGCGCTGGTTCATGCCGGGCAAGGGGCCACGCGCGAACCGGACTACCGAAACGACTACGGATGCGCGCGGACAATTCACGCAACATGAGATCCGACTGGACAGCGAAGTCGAAATCCAGTCACTGCGGTGTGACGGGTATGCGCCGCTCACGCTTGGCAAGGTTACAAAGAAGGATGGCGTCCTCACGGTGACCGACAGCGTGATGCGTACCTGTGACGGAACGCTGACCGGCACGGTGCGCGATGCGGCAGGAACGCCGGTCGTCGGGGCGGTGGTGCAATCACTCGATGGCGGTCCCAGCGTGCGTGCGACCACGGACGCGCAGGGGCAATTCTCGCTGGCCCGTTTGCCACGCGGCGATGTCCATCTGGTGGCGGCGAGTGCCACCGGGGGAGCGCTCTGTACCGGCACCACGGGCAGCCCGGCGATGACCATCACGCTGCGCCCGGCCACGCGCTCCAAAGCGCAGGACACCGTCCTGGTCTTCGGCTGGCTGGAGGCGGACGCGAAATTGCCGGTAGGCAAACAACGCTTCGTACGCAATGACCTGCTGGCGCGGCTGGCCGCCATCGCGCCGGAACGCGCGCAGCAATACGCGCAGGCGGACGGCTGGAAGATACCCGATGCCGTGCACGCCGCGCTGGCTATCACCGCCGTCACACAAAATCCGGAGCAGAATGCCGACCTGGCGATTGCGCAGATGGAGATGACCTACACCGCAGCGGAGCGCTTCAAGCTTGCCATCGCGCTCGGCATACGCTTTGCCATCTCCCGACCGCCGTATGCCGAGCATTGCTATCGTGTTGCGCAGACGCAGCTCCTCGATAAGGAAGTTGGGCAGGAGGCCGTGTCCTCACTCTGCGTGCTGGCGTTCATGCTCGCGCCGAAGGAGATGAGTGCGCTCGGTAAGCTGAACGTACCGGGTAAGAAGATGAGCCAGAACGCCATCTACAGCGCAGCCGCCAAGATGCGTCCCGGAGACCTGCGCACGTTGTGCCTGCAATTCAACCGCCTACAGCGCGCAGAAATACTGAGCCAAGCGATTATTGCCGTCGCCGATATGGACCCGCGTACCGCACGCACCTGGCTCGACACGTTGGCGACATTCCGCGGCGATAATCACTACCTGGTTTTTCGCACAGCCTGCGCCGTGGAGCGAGCACTGGCGAAAGTCGATCCTGCGGGGGCCTTGGCGTTAGCGCGTAGCCCGCTGGTCGCGGTGAGGCGTTCATACGCGTTGGTCCTTGCCGCACGCGTGCAACCGAAGGAGAAAGCCATGGCGCTACTCCGCGAAGCCCTACAACAAGATCGGCAGTCGGGGTACTCTTTTCCCACGGCACTGGCTGCCATCCCCATCGCCTACCAACTGGATCCGGTTCTCGGACGAGAATTTCAAGACGCAAGCAAGCGAATCATCGGTTCGGACGAATATTCTCGCCTACGTCTGACCCCACCCTACGTCTACTTCACCAATACGCTGGATCCCGTCGAAAACCGTCTGCTGCTGGAACAGGAGTATTTCGCCGCACGTGTCGAGAAAAACTCCTGGCGGATGAAAAACCAGCCCCTCGCCATGGCAGCAATGGATATCGACCGGGCCTTCGAAATGCTGGAGGACTTACGCCGCATTGACCAGGGCATCGCCACCCGCGCGCGGCAGGACATTCTCCGCTATGTACTGGCTTCGGAGGAAGAACGGTTGCTGGAATTTTTTATTGAGGAATAGATCGGTATTCCCCGGGACCGCCACTCTCCCGAATGGCGGTCCCGGGTCGCGCAGTCGTTACGCGCGCACGCTGTCTTTCCAGTCTATCGGCATCACGGCATTCTGCTCGGCGCTGGCGGTGATTTGGGCGATGAGTTCATCGACGACATAGCCATCCCAGGCGGAGGGGGTGGCAGGTTCACCGGCGGTGTAGCGGCGGAGCATTTCTGCCATTTCCGCGTCGAAGGGGTTCATGGGCTGGTAGCGGTACTCGGTGGTGCGCCCGGTTACGGCGTCCTGGTGCACGAGCAGCGCGCCGTTATTCAGCGGATGGTCCCAGCGCACGGTGTAGAGGTCGAGGCGGCCGCCGGTGGCGTTGATCTCCAGGCGCTCGTCCCAGCCGTTGCGTTCGAGGCCGGCGTAGCCCAGCGGGTGCCAGCAGGTTTCAAAGTGCGCGATGCCGTTCGGCAGCCAGAGCATGGCGTTCGCCTGATTGTCAAAGTCCATGCCGTCGCGGATGTGCAGCTGTCCGCACACCTGCGTGGGGCGGCCACCGAAGTAGTGGATGAGGTCAAGGATGTGGCTGCCGCCGCACACCAGCACGCCGCCGCCGTAGGCCTGGCGCACGGCGGAGGGGTGGGTCAGGTAGCGCTCTTCCATCGGTGTCGTCCACAGGTTCCACGGCTGCCAGGAGCGCGCGTAGATGCTGATGATCTCGCCCATGTCCGCCAGTAGCGCCTTCGCCTGCTGTGTGGCCGGGAAGTAGCGTTTCATGTAGGCGGTGGCAAAAAAGACGCCTGCCTGCTCCGCCGCGCGCGCGACCTCGGCGGAATCCTGCGGGTTGTCGGTCAATGTTTTTTCGCACACCACGCCCTTGCCGGCGGCGATGGCCGCCAGGCAGATCTCTTTGTGCGAGGAAGCGATGGAGGTGACGCTCACCAGTTGCACCGCCGGATCGGCGAGCAGTTCGCGGTAATCGGTGCTTACGCGTGATCCGTAACGGCTGCCAACCTTCTCGGCGGCTTCCCGGCGCACGTCGCAGACATGGGCGATCTGCGCCCCGGCGCGCTCATACCCTTCATAGTGAAAGCGGGCGATATTTCCGCACCCGATAATGCCGACTTGTATCATGGGATGTATACCTCGCGAATAGAATGTCGTTACGCGGAGAAGCGTTCGTCAGGGATGATGATCACTTTATGGGTGATCTCGGATTGCGTGCGGATGAGCTGTATCGCTTCCGCAAGCTTGGAGAGCGGGAAGCGATGGGATACGAGCTGCTGGGCGGGCACGACACCGCTGCGCAGTAGCTGCAACGCTTCGGGGAAGTACATGGCGGGGGAGGCGAACGACGCGCGCAGTTGTTTTTTGCCGACGTGCATGGCGGTGGTGTTGAGGGTGATATTGCCCTCCGCGCCCCAATCGAAGCCGATGAAGGTGACGGAGCCGCCGTAGGCGCAGGCGGTGAGACAATCGGGGATGACGCACGGCGGGGCGGTGACCAGTACCTTGTCGAAACCGCCGTAGGGCTTGCCGCTCTCCGCCAGCGAGCCCTCGCCAAAGGCGATGACGGCGTCGGCGCCCAGTTTGTGCGCCATGTCCAGGCGTCCGGCGCTACGGTTGGCGGCGACCACCGGGCCGCAACTCGCACGGCGGGCGATGGCCAACGCCATGAGGCCGATGGCCCCGGTGCCGACCACCAGCACGCGGTCCGTCAAGCCGATCTCCGCGACTTTGACCATATCGAGCGCCACGCCACAGGGCTCCGCCAGCACGGCGGCGTACGGATCAAGCCCACGGGTGGGGACGGCGGCGCAGGCCGGGGTGATCATCGCCGTGGCGAATCCCATCGCCGGTTCGCTCCAGAAGTTCCGCCCCTTGGCGCAGAGATCATTACGGCCGTTTCGGCACAATTCGCACACGCCGCAAAATGAGCCCGACTCCAACGCCACCTCGTCGCCGACGGCAACGTGCGTCACTTCCGGGCCGACTTCGCGCACCAGGCCGACGATTTCATGGCCGAACGCCTTGGGTTTATCCGCGGCAAGCTGACCGGCAATCTCCAGGTCGTAGCCGCAGATGCCGCACGCCAGCACATCGATAAGGATCTCCCCGACACCGGGCGCGCGCAGGGGGGTGTCGCGGTAGCTGATCTGGTCTGGGGACTGCACATAGGCCGCATGGGCGGTGCATGTTTCGGACATCTTGACAACCTTTCGTGCGTGATATAAGATGTATTGCTAATATATTATAACACTGGAGATTCTGTGATGCAAGATATTCGCCTGAACAAACACCGCTCGGTTAAGGTGCAATACCTATTGACCGAACTCACGCGGAAAATTCGCAGCGGGGAACTGCGCCCGGGCGACTATCTGCCCAGCGCACAGTCGCTCGCCAAGGACTACGGCGTGGGCTATGTCAGCGTCATTCGCGTGTACAAATCGTTGAGCGAGGCGGGGCTGGTGGAAACGGTGCAAGGGCGCGGGGCGTTCGTACGCGGCGGACGAGCCACCGCCCTGCAGGAAATTGTGGTGTTCTTGCCCTCGCAGCTCATGCTCTCCGATGTCGGGAGTGCGCAGAGCGACTGGGTCTTTCATCAGCTCCTGGCGGGGATGAATACCGCCATGCTGCAGCGGGGCTTGCGCATGCAATTGCAGTTCGTCGACGTACTCGGCGCGCGTTGGCGTGAGGTGCTCGACGGGCTGCCCGCCGGCGCCGGGGCCTTGTTTGTGATGCACGCGCCCGCGCACTACGTGCTGCACCTGCAGCGCCTAGGGCGTCCCTATGCCCTGGTGTTACCGGCAGAGATTCGTGACTGGGAACGCGAATTGCCGACAGCCATGGCGGATTATCGCGGCGGCGTGCGCGCGGCGGTGACGCGACTCCTCAAGGCTGGGCATGTGTCCATCGCCTTCCTGGGCAATGTGGAAAATACCCACGAACGGCCGCGTTACGACGGCCTGTGCGACGCATTGGCGGAAGGAAAGCTCGGCGCGCCGCTGCTCATTCCATGCAAAGAAATTAGCCGCGAGGCGGGTCGGCAGGCCATGGAAGTTTACCTCGCCGAACAACCACGTCCCCAGTTCGACCTGCTGGTCGCGGGGAATGATTGGCGCGCGCTCGGCGCCATGGAGGCGCTGGCGGCACAGGGCGTGCGCGTGCCCGAGGACGTCGCGGTACTCGGTTTCGATGATAATCCCGCCGCCACAGACGCCGGCCTGTCCTCGGTGCGATTGCCCATTCGGGAACTCGGGGAAAAGGGCGTGGACTGGTTCGTGGATGCAGTGGTCGGTTGGGATGGAAAAACGGTACCCACATTCTGGCTGCCCTGCGAGGCGCAGTGGCGGCGGAGTACTGAGGGGGCGTAGCGGAGTTTGTCCCTCCAATTCCAACCCCTCCCAATTCTGGTTACGGTTTGCTACCGGTGAGCACGATGCCCACTTCGCGCGCCCGCGTCCGTAACCGCTCCGCCAGCGCTTGACCGAGCGCCTCCGGTTCACCTGTGCCGTGCAGCGTGTCGCGCAGGGTTTGCCGCCCATCGGGGCTGCAGAGCGCGGCGCGCAAGGTCAGGCCTTGCGGTCCTACGGTGGCGAGCACGCCGAGAGGGATACTGCAGCCACCGCCGAGGGCCGCAAGTACGGTACGTTCCGCAGTGACGGCCGGTTCGGTCGCCGCGTCATTCAGCGCGGCGAGTGCGGCGCGCAGGCGCGTATCGTCCGTGCGGGTTTGCAGCGCCAACGCCCCCTGGCCCACGGCGGGCACCATTAGTTCGACGGGCAGATACTCGCTGATGCGACTGGCCAACTGCAAGCGGTGCAAGCCGGCGGCGGCGAGACAGATTGCATCGTAGTGGCCATCCTCCAACTTGCGCAGTCGAGTATCGATGTTGCCGCGCATGTCGCTGATGGTGAGTTCCGGGCGGGCGGCGAGCAGTTGCGCGCGACGGCGCAGGCTGGAAGTGCCGATGACAGCGCCGGGCGGCAGATCGGCCAGGGTGGCGCCGTCGCGGGACACCAGCACGTCGCGCGGGTCTTCTCGCGCCGGTACTGCTGCGAGACAGAGCTCGGGCGGCATCTCCCCTGGCAAGTCCTTCATACTGTGCACGGCGAGGTCGATTTGGCCCGCCAACAGCGCCCGTTCAATTTCCGCAACAAAGACCCCTTTGCCATCCCCCGGGCTAAACGCACGCTCGCTGATGCGGTCGCCGGTGGTGCGGATGATGTCGAGGGAAACGTCCCACCCGCCGGCGTGCAACCGGTCGGCCACCCACTGGGCTTGCGCCAGGGCGAGGGCACTGCCGCGCGTGCCAAGGCGAAGGGTGGTCATGGGTGTTCCTCCATGTCGGCGGGCTCCAGCGCGAAGAGGTCACAAAGCAGGCGCTGTGGGCAGGCGTCCGGATGCGCGGCCAGCGTCTCTTTCAGACGCACCGTCGGGGTATGCAGCAACTTGTTGACCAGTGACGCGGTCATCCCCTCCACGGCGGCTTGCTGTTCGGGCGTCAACTCGGCGAATAACGGCGTGGCGCGCAGCAGTTCGGCTTGCCGTACCTGCTCGAAGGAGTGGCGTAAGGCGCTGATGGCGGCGGTGACGTCCAGACCGGCCTGCCGGCAGCGCCAGCGCTCCACTTCCTCGGCAATGATTGCCTCGACGGTGGGAATCTCCGCCTGGCGTCGGCAGAGGTCGGCGTCGGTCACTTGCCGCAGATCATCGATATTGTACAGGTGCACGTTCGGCACGCTCCCCGCAGCCGGGTCGATATCACGCGGCACGGCGATGTCGATGAGACAGAGCGGACGCTCCGGTCGCTGTGCCATGACGGCGGCGATACGCTCGGCATGCAAGATGAGGTGGGGCGAACTGGTGGAGCTGATGAGAATATCCACCTCGGTGAGCGCGTCGGGGAACTGCGCATAGTGGATCGCGCGTCCCCCCAGGCGTTCCGCCAATTCGACGGCATGGGCGTACGTGCGGTTGGCGACGAAAATCGTGTGTACCCCATGCTCCGCCAGATGTTTCGCAGTCAACTCCGACATCTTCCCCGCGCCGAGTACCAGCACCGGGCTGGCGGTGAGGTCGGGGCAATGCACGCGCGCTAACTCCACCCCCGCCCGCCCGATGGAATACGCCCCCTGGGAGATGGTGGTCTCGCAACGGGCGCGCTTGCCGGTGGCGATGGCGTGTTGAAAGAGTCCCTGAAGCTGGCGGCCCGCGCTCCCGTGCGCCACGGCGGTTGCCAACGCGTCGCGCAGTTGCTTGAGAATTTGCGTTTCACCCAGCGCCAGCGAATCGAGACCACACGCCACGCGGAAGAGATGCGCCGCCGCCGCGCGGTCGGTGTAGTGGTAAAGCAAGGGGCGTAATGCGTGCACGGAGCGTTGCGCGCGACAGGCCAGGTCGGCAATGATCGGCGTGACGTCAGCGCCGCACATGACAATCTCCGTGCGGTTGCACGTCGAGAGCATGGCGACCTCACTGACGCCGGGCTGCGCCAGCCACTGTTGCAGCATGTCAGCTTGCGCGGCCGCGCCGAAAAACAGCCGCTCGCGCAACGCGACCGGAGCCGTGCGATGATTCAAGCCGACGAGTTGCATAGTCATGAACGATATTATCCTGTACCGGCCAAGGCCTGTGTGAGCAGTTCGCGCGCCAGGCGTGCGGCCTCAGCGCGTTGCCCGCCGCGCAACAGGTCGAGCAAGGGCAGGCGCAGCACCGCGTCCCAGATCTCACGACGCCGAGCGAACGCGATATCCGCCGCGTTTGCCTCGGGTTCCCAGGCGCGCCGCAATTCCCAGAGTAATTGCACGAGGTCGCCGTATTCGGGACCATACGTCGCTTCCAGTTCATCTTTGAGCTGTCGCGCCAGCGTTGGGCTGGCCCCGGCGGTCGAGATGGCGATGCGTAACGCGCCGCGTTGCACGACGGCGGGCATGATGAGCGAGCAGCGCGCCGGATCGTCCACGACATTGACCCAGATACCGCGACATTCCGCCTCGGCGGCGATCTGGGCATTGACCGCTGCGCTATCCGTCGCGGCGATGACGAGCATGGCGTCGTCAAGGTCGGTGGGCAGGAAGGCGCGGCGGATCACGGTGGCGCCCGCCGGCATCGCCACCACGTGGGGCGCGACGACGGTGACGTCCGCCTGTGCGGCGCACAGCGCCGCAACTTTACGGCGGGCGACCTCTCCCCCACCGATGACCACACAGCGCCGCCCGCGCAGGTCGAGCAGCACCGGGAAGTACGGCGGCGGCGTTGTCACCTCTGGCAGCTCACTCATCGAGCGACCTCCTGCAACGCCAACGCCGCCCGCTCGATGGTCTGGGCGAGATCCGCCTCCGTATGTGCGGTGGAGAGGAACGCAGCCTCAAACTGACTCGGCGCGAGCATCACCCCCTGGCGCAGGCAGGCGTGGAAGAAGGTGGCATAGCGGCGCGTGTCCGCGCGTAACGCCGACGTAAAATCGGTCACCGGTCCTTCGGTAAAGAAAAGGGTGAACAGGGAGCCGAGTTGGTTGACGGTGACGGGAACGCCGGCGTGTCGCGCGGCCGCACGCAGCGCGTCCGCCAGATGTGTGGTGCGAGACGCCAAGATCGCATACGGCTCGTCGCGCAACAGGGTATTTAGCGTGGCCAACCCCGCCGCGACGGCCAGCGGATTGCCGGAGAGCGTGCCCGCCTGGTACACCGGGCCTTCCGGGGCCATTTGGCGCATGAGCTCGGCACGGCCACCATAGGCGCCGACCGGCAGGCCGCCGCCGATAATCTTCCCCAGCGTACAGAGATCGGGCGTGACGCCGAGCAACCCTTGTGCCCCCTGCAGGCCCAGGCGGAAACCGGTGATGACCTCGTCAAAGATCAGTAGCGCCCCGGCCTCCGTGAGCAGTTGGCGCACGGTCTGCCAGTAGCCAGGGTCGGGGAGCACCACGCCCATGTTGGCCGGTATCGGCTCACCGATGAGGCAGGCGACTTCGCCCCCGCGCGCGGCAAGGATAGCGCGCAACGCTTCCAGATCGTTGAAAGGAATGGTGATGGTGAGCGCGGCAAAATCGGCGGGTACGCCAGGCGTGCCGGGGATGCCCTGCGTGGCGATGCCGGACCCGGCTTTCGCCAGTAAGCCGTCGCTGTGCCCGTGGTAGCCGCCCGCGAATTTGATAACGAGATCGCGCCCGGTCGCCGCGCGCGCCAGGCGAATGGCGCTCATTACCGCCTCAGTGCCGGAGTTGACGAGGCGGACCATCTCCAGGCAGGGCACCGTCTCGCAGAGCAAACGCGCAAAGGTAACTTCCCGTGCCGTGGGCGCGCCAAAACTGGTGCCGAGCGGGGCGGTATGGCAGATGGCTTCGATGACCGCGTCCGGCGCGTGGCCCAGAATAAGCGGTCCCCAGGAACCGACGTAGTCGATATAGTCGTTGCCATCCACATCCCAGACGTGCGCGCCGTGCGCCCGGTCGATGACCACGGGGTGGCCGCCGACGGATTTGTAGGCGCGGACGGGGCTGTTCACCCCACCAGGAATATAGCGTTGCGCGTCGGCGAAGATCGCGGCGGATTGCTCGAATGTAGTAGCAGGTTGCTGAACGGGCATGAAAGGCTCCAGAGTGAATAGCTGTATGTTACACTTTCTCGTCAGCGCCGCCATCCCCTGCACGTCTGACGACACACGCTTTCTCTGCGTGCTACTAGACGACAAATCCGTATGGATTTACACTGTGCAGCATGAGTAGGAAGCGATGACAGAGATTTCAACACAGAGTGTGCCGGGTACGGTCTATCTGGTGGGCGCTGGCCCCGGCGACCCGGGGCTGATGACCCGCGCGGGCGCCGCCGCATTGGCTGCGGCCGACGTGGTCGTCTATGACCGGTTGGCCAGTCCAGCCTTGTTGGAACTCGCTCGTACTGACGCCGAGCGTATCTACGTCGGGAAGGCCTCGTCACAGCATACGCGCACGCAAGACGAGATCAATGCGTTGCTGGCCGAGCTGGCGCTGCAGGGAAAAACGGTGTGTCGCTTAAAAGGCGGCGACCCGTTCGTCTTTGGGCGCGGGGGCGAGGAAGCGGCGTATCTGTGCGCGCAGTCTATCCCGTTCATCGTGGCACCCGGCGTGACTTCGGCGATTGCCGCGCCCGCTTATGCCGGTATCCCGGTGACGGACCGGAGTTGCGCGTCGTCGTTCGCCGTCATCACCGGACATGAAGATGCCAATAAATCCGCTACCACGCTGGATTGGGCGGGCATTGCGCACGGCGCAGATACACTGGTTTTTTTGATGGGCCTGGCGAACTTGCCCACCATCTCCACACAATTGATCGCGCATGGACGCGCGGCGACCACGCCTGCCGCCGCCATTCAAGAGGGTAGCCTGCCGTCGCAACGTGTGGTGGTGGGCACGCTGGCCGATATCGCGGACCGCGTGGCGCAGGCGGGGTTGCGCTCGCCGGTCATTACCGTGGTCGGCGACGTGGTGGCGTTGCGCGAGCAGTTGGCATGGTTTGAGACGCGGCCATTATTCGGCAAACGCATCCTGGTGACCCGGGCGCGCGAACAGGCCAGCGCCTTGTCGCAACTGTTGCGCGAGCAAGGCGCGGCGCCGGTAGAATTTCCGGTCATTCGTATCATGCCCGTGCCGCCGGCGGATGATTTATTGGAGCGCTTGTGCAGGGCGGATTGGCTGATCTTCACCTCAGCGAACGGGTTGCCGCATCTACTGGAGCAGGTGACGGGGCTTGGCGCGGATATTCGCGCGCTGGGGACGGCGCGCATCGCCGCCATCGGACCGGCGACGGCGGAGTCCATCCGCGCGCATGGCGTGCGTGTCGACTTTCAGCCCGAGCGCTTTGTCGCCGAAGCGGTGGCGGAAGGCTTCCCCGACCCGCATGGCGCGCATATCGTCATCGCCCGCGCGGAAGAGGCGCGGGAGGCGTTACCGGAGTTGCTGGCGGCACGTGGGGCGACGGTGGATGTCGTGCCCGTCTATCGCACGGTCGCGGAAGAGGGTGAGTTGCCCGACCTGGCGCACATCGACGTGATCACCTTCACCAGTTCTTCCACGGTGCGCCATTTTCGCGCACGCTATCCCGGTGAAGTGCGCGGCCCACGCATCGCCTGTATCGGACCGATCACCGCGCAGACGGCGCGTGCCGCGGGGTTGCATGTCGATATCGAGCCGGAGAACTATACCATCCCGGCGCTGGTCGCCGCGTTGGTGGAGCATTTTCGGCGGGAGGTGACACTATGACCGCTTTCTTTCGCGGACGTCGTCTGCGGCGTACCGAGACCTTGCGCCGCCTGGTGCGCGAGACGACGCTGCGCGTCGATCAATTGATCTATCCCATGTTCGTCGTGCCCGGCGCGGGTGTCTGTGCGCCCATCGCATCGATGCCGGGGCAGTCGCGCTGGTCGGTCGATCTACTGGTGGCGGAGTGCCGGCGGCTGGTCGATTTGGGCATCCCCGCCGTGCTGCTCTTCGGCATCCCCGAGGAAAAAGATCCGGTGGGCAGTGAAGCCTCGGCGGCGCATGGCGCGGTGCAACAGGCATGCCGGGCGTTGAAGCGCGAGCTGCCGGAACTCTGCGTCATCACCGATGTCTGCCTCTGCGAATATACGAGTCACGGCCACTGCGGCATCCTCACCCCGCATGGCGAGGTGCACAACGACCTCACGCTGCACCGGTTGGCGGAAGTCGCCCTTTCCCACGCGCAAGCCGGGGCGGACATCATCGCCCCGTCGGACATGATGGACGGGCGCATCGGCGCGCTTCGCCAGGCGCTGGATGAGGAAGATTTCGCCGAGATCGCGCTCATGAGCTACGCCGCCAAGTACGCCTCCGCCTTCTATGGTCCCTTCCGCGAAGCCGCCGACTCCGCCCCGCAGTGCGGCGACCGGCGCGGCTACCAGATGGACCCGCCCAACCGCCGTGAAGCCATGCGCGAGATCGCCGCCGACCTGGAGGAAGGCGCGGACATGATCATGGTCAAACCCGCCCTCGCCTACCTCGACATCATCCGCGACGCGCGCGAAACCTTCACCGCCCCGCTGGCCGCCTACAACGTGAGCGGCGAATACAGCATGGTAAAAGCCGCCGCCCAACAAGGCTGGCTCGACGAACGGCGAACGGTCTTGGAAGTACTCACCGGCATTGCCCGCGCCGGGGCGGATATGATTATCACGTACCATGCGGCGGATGTGGCGGGGTGGATTTGAACCTTGATTTACTTGATTACAGGATGACCTTGATGGAGCATCTCCACTCCATCAAGGTCATCCTGTAATCCCAAGAATCACGGTTCAGACAAGCACTTCCGCATCGCGGATGATGCGGTCTTCGCGGTAGTCGGCCCAGACGTTTTCGAACCAGCCTTCTTCTTGCGGCACCGGGCGGCGGTCCACCCAGGTGAAGGTGACGCTGCCGTCGGTGGCAAAGACGGCTTCACAGACTTTTTCGCGCAGTTTGTCTTCGCCGAGCACAAAGCGGAACTCGTCACCCAGGCTCGCGCAGGGGAGTTGGCCGTCAGGGGACATGACCATGTAGGAGCCGCGGCTGACGCCGCCCTGGCGCAGGAACTCTTCCATGGCGGCGAGGTAGACGACCTCGGTGATGATGGCGTCGCGGTTCTTCACCGCATAGGGGAGGTCGGCCGCGTCGGAGACGCCGACCGTGTCCCAGGCCGCTAGCTGCGCGCGCGCGTCTTGCAGCGCGGCGCTGATCTTGCGCGCGTCACGGATGTGCGCGCCGTAGGCGGTCATGCGTTCCTGCAGCGTCTGGCGGTAGGCTTCCAGGCCTGCCTTTGACCCGCCGCGTTGCAGTAACCCCGCCAACTGCCCGGCGCGATTTTGCACCTGTCCGGCGACCAGGGTGGCAAACGCGCCGGCGCTTGCCGGAGCCTGCTGATAGCGCTTGCCGATGAATTGCGCCGCGCGCAACCCGCCGCACTGGCCGGAGTTGAGCGCGCTGCCGCCCGGGCGGTAGACGCCGTGGCTGCCGTTCGCTTCACCGATGGGGAAGAAGTGCTTTACATCGGATTCCCACCAGATGTTCCCCTTCATGCCCCCATTGTTGTGCTGCGCGCAGACGGCGACTTCCAGCGGCTCGACGGTGATATCGATGCCGTGCTCGCGGTAGAGGTCGATGGCCAGCGGATTCATCTTCTGCAGGCGTGCAATGGGCGTCGGCAGCAGCGCGTTGGAGGACTCCAGGTATTTGTACGCCTCGGCTTCCAGCACGTCGAAGCTGAAGGGCGCGAGCGCGTCGTTGCCGGCGTTGGATGGGTTAGCGCGGAAGTCGAGGAAGACGCGGCGGCCTTTGATCACGCACTCGTTGTAGACGAGGATATCGACGATGGA
>DASXVL010000147.1:0-3107 GCA_036504255.1 Armatimonadota bacterium
GCAAACACCGGGAAGAGAATGGCGGCCAGAATGGCAATTATCGCTATGACAACCAGTAATTCAATCAACGTGAAACCAGATTGTTGTCTCATGGAGCTCTCCTTACTTGTATAAATCGAGGAGGCACCTTGTTGATAAGCCTGGTCATGGGTGCGCTCCCATGTTGAGTATAGGAGGCAGACTGCCACCTGTCAAGGGAGCATTTGGTCGTACCAGGCCCCTCTTTGCTAATAACATTGTAAGGTGACATGGCAGTGCCCGCTGGCCTCAATTATCAGGGGTGCGCGCTCATTGACAGGGGTGTTGTCGATGGATATAGTGATTGCTAGCTAATTGAGACGCGAAGTGATCCTATGCAGTCGAAATATCCTCGACATGCCATTGAGCCATCGGTCACCCTGGCGGAGATCGCCAAGCATTGCGGCGTGGGGCGTTCGACCGTCCAGCGCGCGTTGAGTGGCCAGACGAATGTGCTGCCGGAAACGGCGGCGCGGATTCACGCGGCCGCCGCCGCACTGGGCTATGATCCCGCGCATCAGGAAGCCGCCCGGCGGCTGGCCTATCGCCAGCAGGGGAAGCTGCCGACGAATCACGTCATTGCCCACGTGGTACCGGCCAACTACAATGACCCCTATTACAGTCGCATCTCGGATGGCATTATCGAAGTGCTCATCCGCGAGGAGTACGCGCTGCTCCTGGTCTTTTCCACCGATGCGCAGCGCGATCGGATTCCTCCGAGTATCGCCTTCGGTCACGTCGACGGGGTGGTGCTCACCAACATCGCTCCGCAGGACCGCTTGCCGCTCTGCCGCCTGCTGCGGGAGACGCCGGCGTTTCGCACGCGGCCGATTATCTCGCTCTTTCGCCCCAGCGACTCCTCTCCCGCGGTGCTGGTCGACGAGCAGGGGGGCGCCTACCTGGCCACGACCCACCTGTTGGAACTCGGCCACCGCCGTCTTGTAGAGTTCTATGGCGGGAATATTGAGCCCGACTACTTCTCCACGAATCGTTACGCGGGCTGTCGTCGCGCGTGCACGGACTTCGGGCTCGATCCGCATACCGTGCTCTGTTCCCCGCCAGTCAACACACATCAGGCTATCGATATCCGCTACGCAGCGCCATTACTCCAGGCGCTCGAGCAGGACCCCACCATCACCGGCATTCTCGCCCCGAATGACGATGCGGCGGTACACCTGATTTACATGCTGCGTGCGCGCGGCTATCGCCTCCCCGAGGATTACAGCATCGTCGGCTTTGATGACATCCGACGCTGGGATAATGACAGGGGCATCAACCAATTGACGACCATCCGCGTACCCCTGGAAGACATGGGACGCCTGGCCGCCGAGCAGATGATCGCCTGCTTGCGGGGGAAAGAAACGCCGAATGATTACACGACCCTGCCCACGCAACTGGTGGTGCGCGCCACGACGGCGCCGCCACGGTAAGGGACGCTCGTTTCTTTTCGAGAACGAGAACGAGAAGGAGAACGAGAACGAGAAGGAGAACGAGAACGAGTTAGGTCTTTCGCCACACTGTCCCCTGCGGAGTGTCCTCCAGAATGATGCCGATGTCGCGCAGGTGGTCGCGGATGGCGTCGGACTGGGCATAGTCTTTGCGCTGGCGGGCTTGCGTGCGCAGGGCGATCAGCAGCTCCATCATTTGCGGCACCAGGGCGCTCTCCGCCCGTTCCTCCGGGATGAGGTGCACGCCGAGGATATCCGCCAGGCGGAGGATCAGCGCGCGGGTGTCGGACAAGGCCTTCAGCGCGGTCGCATCCGGCGTGAACTGCTTGCTGTTAATCAGCTTATTCGCTTCGGCGGTCAGGTCGAAGAGCACCACCACCGCTTTGGCCGTGTTGAAATCGTCGTCCATGGCGCTGCGGAAATCCGCCTCGGCCGCTTCTAGCGAGCGGAGGAGATCGGCGCTCTGCTCCGGCCAGTCGTCCGCGCTCTCCTCCCCGGCGGTGAGCACGCGGGCGAGGTTGAACACTCCCAGGCGCAGGCGCTCGTAGGCGGCCTTGGCGTGGTCGAGCGCTTCCGTGGAGAAATCCAGCGGCGAGCGGTAGTGCGCGGAAGTCAGAAAATAGCGGACCACCTCGGGCGCATACTGCTCCAGGATCTCGCGGACGGTGAAGAAGTTGCCCAGCGATTTCGACATCTTCTCCTTGTTGATGGTCACGAAACCGTTGTGCAGCCAGTAGCGCGCGAACATGTCATTCCCCAGCGCGCCTTCGCTCTGCGCGATCTCATTCTCATGGTGGGGGAAGATCAGGTCCTGTCCACCGCCGTGGATGTCGAACCCGGCGCCCAGGTATTTCAACGACATGGCCGAGCATTCGATATGCCACCCCGGGCGACCTGGTCCCCACGGACTCCCCCAGCTCGGCTCGCCGGGCTTGGCGGACTTCCACAGGGCGAAGTCGAGCGGATCACGCTTCTGCTCGCTCACCTCCACCCGGGCGCCGGAGCGCATCTCGTCGATATCGCGGTTGGACAACTCCCCGTAGGGCGCGAATTTCCGCACGTCGTAATACACATCCCCGTCGATCTCATAGGCATAGCCCTTCTCCACCAGGGCCTGCACCAGGCTGATGATCTCCGGGATATTCTCGGTGGCCTTCGGATAGACGCTGGCGCGCTTCACGTTGAGGCTGTCCATCTCTTCGAAATAGACCTTGATGAAGCGCTCGGGCAGCGTATACCAGGGCACGCCCATCTCATTGGACCGATTGATGATCTTGTCATCGACATCGGTGAAATTCTGCACGTACATCACCTGGTATCCGCTGTACTCCAGGTAGCGACGGATGATATCGAACGCGACCACCGCCCGTGCATTGCCGAGGTGTGGGTAATCGTACGGCGTCACGCCGCACACATACATCGACACCTTCCCCTCTTCCCGGGTGATCAACGGCTCCGCTTGACGGCTCAACGTATTGTATAAGTGGATTGTCATGCCTACCTGATCCTTTGCTTCTCAGTACCATGTCTCCGACAAGACCAGTGCCGGATGTACCCTGAAACATGGCCTCGCTAACCGTTGCTTTCGCTGAGATGGCTCTATCTTCGCCAGGTTTGGCTCCGATCATAGCATGCGCCTGA
>DASXVL010000148.1:0-3702 GCA_036504255.1 Armatimonadota bacterium
GGTGCGCCTGTTTGCGAACAAAAGTTGAAGCCCTAGCTGATCCGTAGAGCGACAACTCTGGAGCTGGCATACCTTTTGCCTATCTGAGAAAACGCGATTTTTGCCCTAATTCTACAAACTAGGGGTTTTTACGAAGGAATCGGTACATGGCCTGAGTATACTAAGAAATGCTGTCGTTGTCTAAGCAGACGGAAAAAGTATGGTTAGCGAACAGGTGTGCTAGGGGTTTTTACGAGGGAATCTGGGACTGTCCTCGTCCTTGGCGCCTACCAGGCTAGGACGCGCCCGGTACCCGCCGAGTGCCCACGCTGTCTCTGGCGCCCGGTGCTGGACTGTCCCCTGTGGAGCGCCTCTCACCTCAACCGGTCCTATCCTCGGTGTAGCGCGCGCCCGCTGTGGCGCGCTAGTTTCGCCTGCCGCCCCGTGCGGCGAGAGCGCTTAAACGTTCCCTAATTGGTGCCCGGCTTCCTTACGCCGCACGGATACGGTGGCACCACAGGCGCGCCACAGCGGGCGCGCGCTACCGAAGAGCGCCCTACCAGAGGGGACAGTCCAGCACCGGGCGCGGATGCCCCCAGGGCGACTACCCCTGGTCCGGCGTCGCTTCCGCCACCGGGGCGTTGTCTGCGAGGACAGTCCCCCAACCTTGCCTGCAGTCATTAGCACAGTTTGGAAGCTGAGCGCGACTCCGGGCTGCGGCCCTGCATCGGCTTCCAAACAGTGCTGCAGACACGAACTCTACCAATATACAGGGCCCAAGCCCGGCTATCGCCCGCTAATCAACAGCCCTGGGATAGCCGGGCTTGCGTCCTGTTCCAAACAGTGAATATCCGCAAATCGCCCTACCGACACAAGCCTCTTGACAAGCGGTAGCGCCTTCCGTATAATCTCGTTTAATAGTTTTCCGAGCGGAAGAGTAAGTTATAAAAGATCTACTGCTTCCCTTCACGCTCGCTTACCGTCTACGGTTCAACTCACAGGAGGCGACGATCATGGCAAAGACTTTGGGATTTGACACCCTTGCGTTGCATGCGGGCCAGAAGCCGGACCCGACCACGGGTTCGCGCGCCGTGCCTATTTACCAGACCACGTCCTACGTGTTCAAGGACACGGAGCATGCCGCCAACCTTTTCGGACTCAAGGAGTTCGGCAACATCTACACGCGCTTGATGAATCCGACGTGGGATGTGCTGGAGCAGCGGGTGGCGGCGCTGGAAGGTGGGGCGGCGGCGTTGGCCACGGCCTCCGGACAGGCTGCCGAAACGCTGGCGATCCTGAACATCGCCCGCGCCGGCGACCACATCGTCTCCTCGTCCAGCCTCTACGGCGGCACCTACAACCTGCTGCACTATACGCTGGCTGACCTGGGCATTGAGACCACCTTCGTCGATCAAGCCGACCCGGAGAGTTTCCGCAAGGCGATCAAGCCGAATACCAAACTCGTCTACGCGGAAACGCTGGGCAATCCCAAGTGCGACGTGCTCGATTTCGCGGCGGTCGCCGCGGTGGCGCATGAGGCCGGGCTGCCGCTGGTCATCGACAATACCGCCGCCAGCCCCTACCTCGTTCGACCGATCGAATGGGGCGCGGACATCGTGGTGCACTCGTTGACGAAATTCCTCGGCGGGCACGGCACCTCACTCGGCGGCATCATCGTCGATTCCGGAAAATTCGACTGGGGCAACGGCAACTTCCCGCGTTTTACCAACCCCGACCCGAGTTACCACGGCCTGGTGTGGTGGGAACTGCCGGAAGCGTTGCGCGCGTTGAGTTTCATCCTGCGCGCCCGCGTCACCGGCCTGCGCGATCTCGGCCCGGCCATCAGCCCGTTCAACGCTTTCCAGATTCTGCAGGGGGTGGAGACGCTGCCGTTGCGCGTGCAGCGCCACAGCGACAACGCGTTAAAAGTGGCGCAGCATCTGCAAACGCACCCGGCGGTCACCTGGGTCAACTATCCGGGGCTGCCCGACAACCCGAACCACGCCACCGCATCAAAGTATCTGCGCAACGGCTATGGCGGTATCCTCGGGTTCGGCATCAAAGGCGGCCTGGAAGCGGGCAAGAAATTCATCGACTCGGTGGAACTCTTCTCGCACCTGGCGAATATCGGCGATGCCAAATCGCTGGTCATTCACCCGGCGAGCACCACGCACCAGCAGTTAACGACGGAAGAGCAATACGCCACCGGCGTCACCCCGGACTTCGTGCGCTTGTCCGTGGGGTTGGAAACACTGGACGACATCATCGACGATCTCGATCAGGCGCTGGCCGTGTCGCAGACCGACTAAGAAACTGTTTGCAAATTATCCGTCACCGGATCGCGGGTCTTTTCCGTGGTTGGCGCGCGCCTGCGGTGCGACCGTATCCGTGTGGCGAAAGGGAGCCGGCTGCCAACGAGCGAACGCGCTGGCGCTCTCGCGGACACGGGTCGGCATGCGAGACAGGCGCGCCACAGCGGGCGCGCGCTACGAGTACCGAGGCAAGGCACAACGCGATTACTCGGTAAATTGCCGATAGGAAGCGGGGCTCTCTGCCATCGTCCCGAGGGCAGGCCTTCCTTCCAAATAGCGCTGTTTTCCTAGCGTTTAACGAACGTGGAAGGCCACCGGCCTATTGGCCGGTGGCCTTCGTTGTACGTCCGCCCGTTGGTTACGCAGCCTTCCGTCGGAACTGCTCGGGATGCTCCAGCACTTTGGCGATCTGGATGTTGAAGTTCGGGATATCCACCGGTTTGCGGGAGGTGACCAGGTTGCCGTCAACCACCACATCGCGGTCGACCCAAGTCGCGCCGGCGTTCTTTATATCGACCTCCAGGGACGGCCAGGAGGTGATGGTCCGCCCGGAGACTAACTCGGCGGAGACCAGCATTTGCGGCCCATGACAGAGCGCGAAGATGGGTTTGTCACGGAACGCCTTCACGAATGCCACCGCCTCCGGATACAAGCGCAAATGATCCGGCGAGGTCCCGCCCGGAATATACAAGGCGTCGAAATCGTCCGGTTTCACTTCACTCAGCAATGCGTCCGCATAGAGACTCGTGCCCGGATAGATCCCGGTAGTCGAGTGAATGACGTTGTAGTATTCATCCGGCGACGGCGTAATCACCGTCACGGTGGCCCCCAACGCACACAAAAAACCGACGGGGCGCGTCAATTCCACTTCTTCGACGCCGCTCGTCACCAATACCGCCACGCGTTTCCCCGTATAATCCGCCATGGTCCCTTCCTCCTTGCCAAGTGATCGTCGAGACGATGCGCATTGGCTTGACTGCCGTCATCACGCCACTGCGCGATGATCACCCATGGGATACCCAGACCGCGCCCGTCGCGCGCCACGCGCCGCAGCAACTTGTCACGCCTTGTGCCAATCCCGCCTTGACGCGGCCTCGACAGCGCCAAATTCACGACGCATTGTGGAGGGATTTCTCGCACGCGGGCCGCAACTGATCGACAGTACAGGCTCTTGACATCCGCCAGGGAATCCGATAATATTTCGCTTGTGACATTATTTAATAATGCAAGTAATCACGCCATTCTCCCCGGCAGTTGCGCGGAACTCGTGCTTGACGCCACCTGTGCGGTCATCGGCGCGATGCGCACGGAAATCCGCCATCACCGCCCCATGGACCTCTCCTTGCCGCAGTTCCGCGCGCTCGCCTACGTGTATCGTCATCAGCAGGAGGAGCCCTCGCTGTCGGACGTC
>DASXVL010000149.1:0-5939 GCA_036504255.1 Armatimonadota bacterium
AGTGTCATGGGATTGGGATGGCTTTGGCACTTATACCGCGTATACGACGACGAAGACCGCGACCCATACCTATGCCACCAGCGGAATGCGTACCATCACGCTGCGCGTGAAAGATAGCGGCGGGTTGACTGCCACCACCACGCACACGGTCACCGTGACTGCACCCTAATCCATGCCTCTCCGGTCAGGGTCCCCCTGGCCGGGACTGTTCCTCACTCTTAGTTATTTAACCACCCGTTATGGAATAAACCATAAAATAGAGGTTACTTAACAGTAAGTAGTGGGTAGAAGGAATGAAACCTTTTCCCGGGAGTCAGCTCTCGCTCATCCCGCTCCCTCTGCGGTATTGAGCTCGTTTTACACGTCGTGTGGTTTTCGGTTCACCTCGACAATTCCCCTATTGTCCGGTGTCGCTGCCGGCATGCCGGCTGCCTGTCTGCCGTGGTTCATCAGCCATTATCGGGACATGCGTTCCCATACGGGCAGCTCCTTGCGCTGTGTAATGCAAGGGAACCAACCATCTCACCAATGGAGGAGATTGATGTTACAAGCGACAAAATTACCGGGCATTGTGCTCGCCGGCGTGCTGCTGGCAATCATCGTGGGCTGTGGGGGCGGCTCTACCTCACTTGAGTCGCCGCCACCAAATACTGCCCCGACCGCGAGATTTACGGTAACCCCGGCGACCGGTACGACCGCCACGAGCTTTGCCGTGGACGCCGCGGGCTGTACTGACCCGCAGGACCCGATGTCCGCGCTGATGGTGCAGTGGGATTGGGAGAGCAACGGGACATGGACGAGTTATGCGGCGATGAAAACCGCGAATCACACCTTTGCCACGGTGGGGACACACACCATCACGTGCCGGGTGAAGGACAGCGGCGGCATGATGGCCACGACCACGCAGAACGTGACGGTGACGGCTGCACCGCCCGGCAATACGGCGCCGACCGCGAGCTTCACCCTGACGCCGTCTACCGGTACCACAGCCACCAGTTTCGCGGTTGACGCCGCAGGCAGCAGCGATGCGCAGGATGCCGCCTCGGCGTTGCAGGTGCAGTGGGATTGGGTGACCAATGGCACCTGGACCACGTATACGACGACGAAGACGGCCAGCCATACCTTTGCGACTGCCGGGACCTATACCATTACCTTGCGGGTACAGGATAGCGGCGGGCTGACGGCGACGGTGACCAAGCAGGTGGTTGTGACCACGCCGCCGCCGGTGAATACCGCGCCGGTGGCCAGCTTCACGGTCACGCCGGCTTCCGGCACGACGACGACGAGCTTTGCCGTGAACGCCTCGGGCAGCACGGATGCGCAGGATGCCGTCGCTGCGTTGCAGGTGCAATGGGATTGGGATAACACCGGTACCTGGACGGCGCTGACCACGACGAAGACAGCCAACCACACTTATGCGAGCGCCGGGACCTATACCATCGCGCTGCGCGTGCAGGATAGCGGCGGGTTGACCAATAGCACGACGCACTCCGTCACCGTGACCAGCCCGCCCAGTGGTCCGCTGCTGACGCTGGCGTTGGATTCCAGTCTGAACAGCACCGGCACCACCAAGGCGACCAGCATCACCGGCGCTGAGTTGTTGAACACCTCCGGCTCCGTGGTGTCCACGGCGACGATCAGTGGCGGGACCGCGCAGTTCGCGTTGACCGGTCTGACGACCGGCACCTATTTCATCCGCGTCAACAGCCTGGCGGATGACCTGGTGCCCACGAAGATCGACAGCGTCGGCGCCAGCATGAACCAGTATGTGGGCAGCCAGTTGAACTCCTCGGCCATCGGCACGCTCGCCAGCCCCACATATCGGATCAAAACCTTCTCGCTGGGGCAGAGCCGGCATGCGGTGGTGAAATATTCAAGCGGCGCGGCGGTGTCTCCCGCGAAGTATGCCTACAGCATCCTGACGATGAGCACGCCGCTTTTCGAGGTGCGGGTGCTGGGCACCGGAGCGTTGTTGTCATCACAAGGTTCCGGCGGGCCGCATACGCTGTCCACCTGGATGATGGGCAGCAGTAACCATGGCAGCGGCAGCACATCCAATTGCAGTGGTTGCCATGGCACGCTGACGACCAAAGCGTCGAGTTATGGCAGCATCGGCCAGTCCAACGGGTGGTGCTACAAGTGCCACTATGGGTCAACGGGCACTAGCACCGGCATGGTGGACCCGGCCCAGTAAGGCCCAACTCCAGAGCAATGATACGGCCTCCCCCGGTTGAATACACCGGTGGGAGGCCGTATCATGTCACACCCAATCTACCCTAGATGGGCGAAGCATGGCGGCACTGGGGAAGAGGGGAGGCGCCAGTCGGCCGCTTTGACATCACTGCCGCGCGTGTGCTCACGCTCCCGTCATGCATTCGTCATCATATTCACCTTACGACATCCGCATCACCATGCGTGTCGTAGGGATGCAACAAAGGTAAAGTGACTTATTGGATTGTCGCCGTATGAGCCACGGCTTGCCTAGGAAGCAGCCGGCGGCTACTTCTTACTGGGCCGGTTGCGCCTCCGGGCTGACGGTGATGGTGTGCTTCACGGGGACAAGCGCCGCGCGCACTTTGTTCTGCTGGGTTTCCTCGAAGGCCCACAGCTTATTCCGGAACGCCTCGATAGCCGCAATCATCTCGGGGTCATTGCCGCTCAACGTTTGCAGATACGGATAGCCAGTGATCTGGGACTTGATCAAGTAGGTTTCGTAGTTCTGCTTGACGCTTACCGCTGCATCGAGTTTTTGGAAGACCGGCGTGAAGGGATTGTCGGTGAATTCGGCGGCCAGATTGATCCCTTTCTCCAGATCCGCGCGGGAGAAGACCTTGCTGGTTGCGCCCCAGGTGACTTTCCCCTGCTCGGCGCCCAAGTTCTTCACGACCAGGGTGAGCCGGTTCAGGTCCTGGTTGAAGGGGACGAAGGGCAGGATGCTGCGCGTGCCGTTGTAATCCTTCTCATTGCCGTAGAAGCAGAAGGGATAGCGGCTGCTTTCGATCTCGACCACCCCGCCGTTGGCCGACAGCACTTTGTGCCCGCCGTCCGCGGTGGCTGTGCCTTTCATATCGATGGTGATGGCGCCCAGGTTACCATCAAAACCCATGGCTTTTAAAAAGGCGTAGGCCATGACTAAATGGCCCGCCGCCGGGGGATGCACGCCGTCGCCGCCGCACACCGAGAAGGCATCACCGAGGGTTGCTTTGGCCTTTGCCATGGCATCGATGAGGGCGTCGTGCACGTTAGCGAAGGGCATGCCGGCATCATCCGCGGCTTTCTTGGCGATGTCGCGCAGGTGGGCCAGATTATCGTTGTAGATAGCCGGGTCGCACCGCATGAAGTATTTGGTGTCGACCGCGCCGGGTGAACCGACGACGACCGTCACCCCGGCGGCCTTTAAGCGGGTGACAATATCGCGCATAGGGGTCTCATAATATTTGCCGATCTCCGGCGTGAAAGCGCGATAGCCGCCGTCGTTCATGCCGTAGCAGGTCGTCGCCATCGTGGGCTTGAAGAGGGCCAGGTCATTGTTCATGCGACCGGCAAAGCCGCGGGCGGCCTCGCCGCCCCAGCCGAACTGCATGACGCGGGCATCGAGCTGTGGCATGCAAGCGATCAGGTAGAGCTCGATGAAGCGGCTGTACAGCTTCTGCTCGGTGATCGAGTCCCCGATGACGGCCACGCGCGCGCCCTTGGGCACGATGGGGGCCGCTGCCTGGGCAGAGGCCAGGGACAGGCTGGTAAGCAGGAGCAGCAGGCAGAAGGCAGTCTTCCACCAGGCGCGCAATGGGATGATTTTCGTCGACATCTGATACCTCACTCATGAAAACGTTATGGGGAGTTCATTCTATTAGAAAACTATAACCTGGTAAAGTTGCCGTCAATAGGCAAATCCGAATGTCACACGTAACAGCGGTGGGCAGATGACGAAAGCGCTCGTTGAAGGAGAACACGGTTGATCGTTGAATGTTGTAACCATTCCACATGAAGTGCTCATGATGACGCGTGCGGGCGACCGCGCGGTCTCATCCGCGGGGAGGCGTTATGAATTCTCTCGTGCTGGTCGTCGCCGGACTTTGCATCTTTGCGCTGGCCTACCGCTTCTACGGCGCGTTCCTTGCCGCCAAAGTTCTCACCTTGCGCGACGAGCGCGCGACCCCCGCGCATCGGCATCGCGATGGGGTCGATTTTCATCCCACTAATCGCTGGGTACTCTTCGGCCACCACTTTGCCGCCATTGCCGGGGCCGGCCCGCTGATCGGACCGGTGCTTGCCGCGCAATACGGCTTCCTGCCCGGCGCGTTGTGGATACTCATCGGGGCGGTGCTTGCCGGCGGCGTGCATGACTTTGTCATCCTCTTCGCCTCCATCCGCCATGAGGGGCTGTCCCTGGCGCACATCGTGCGCTCGCGCATCGGTCGCGTGTCCGCCACGGCGACGTCTATCGCTATCCTGTTCATCATCATCGTCGCGCTCGCCGGGTTGGCCAGCGCGGTGGTGAATGCGTTGGCGAAGAATCCGACGGTGCCCGGGGATATCGGCAGCCCATGGGGCACCTTCGCCATCCTCATAAGTGTGCCCGCCGCGCTGCTTACCGGCGCGTATATGTATCGGATTCGCCCGGGGAAGATCGGTGAAGCCTCGGCGATCGGCGTGCTCATCGTCGTGCTGGGCGTGGTGCTGGGCCATCCATTCCAGATGTCGCAATACGGGCATTTGCTCTCCCTGTCACCGACGACCTTGAAGATCGTGCTGCCGGTCTACGGCTTTATCGCCTCCGTGCTCCCCGTCTGGCTGCTCCTCTGCCCGCGGGATTATCTCAGCTCCTACATGAAAATCGGCGTCATCGGCTTGCTGGCGCTCGGTATCTTTGTCGTGCACCCGCCGTTGCTTATGCCGGCGGTGACGCAATATACCCATGGCGGTCCGGTGCTCCCCGGTCCCGTCTGGCCGTTTGTGTGCATCACCATCATGTGCGGAGCCATCTCCGGCTTCCATGCGCTGGTGGCCTCCGGGACGACGCCGAAGATGCTCAATAAGGAATCCGACGCCCTGCCGCTGGGCTACGGCGCGATGCTCGTCGAGGGATTTGTCGGCCTGCTGGCGGTGGTCGCCGCCTGTGCGCTCATCCCCAACGATTACTTTGCCATCAACGCCAATGTGGCGAAATTCCCGTACTTCGCCCAGTTGGGCATGCATTCGCAAACGCTCATCGAATTAACCAAGCAAGTCGGGGAGACGAATCTGGTTGGCCGCACGGGCGGCGCCGTGACGCTGGCGGTGGGCATGGCGAAGATCTTCTCCGCGCTACCGGGCATGAAAAACCTGATGGCGTATTGGTACCATTTCGCGATCATGTTCGAGGCGCTGTTCATCCTCACCACGGTGGACACCGGCACGCGCGTCGCCCGCTTCATCCTGCAGGAGGCGGTGGAGGGGCTGCGCCCGAAGAAGGCCGCGCCGTCGAAGGCCGGGCGCTGGACGCTGAACATCGTCTGCGGCGTGATCGTCTCCGTCGCCTGGGGCTACCTGCTCTTCAATAATGATATCGCCACTATCTGGCCCATGTTTGGCGTGGCCAACCAGTTGCTGGCGGCCATTGCGCTGGCGGTGGGCACGACGATCATCCTCCATTCGTCAAAGAAGAAGATCTATGCGCTGGTAACGCTGGTGCCCTTCCTCTTCATTTTCGTCACGACCATGACCGCCGGGGTGCAGAGCGCGATCACCTTTTACCACGCCCCGGTTAACGGCATGATCAACAGTACGCTGACGGTTATTATGCTGCTACTCACCGTAATCATCACCGTGGACGCGGCGCGCAGTTGGATCGTCAACCTGCGCACCCCGGCGGCGCCGGAAGAAGAGGTGGAGTCGGCGGAGGAGATGGCGGTGGTGCAGCCGGAGGTGGTGTCGTAGGGAAGGATGAAGGATGAAGG
>DASXVL010000150.1:0-6652 GCA_036504255.1 Armatimonadota bacterium
TCCCGCTCCTGTTGCATTTCGCGCGTTCCTGCTCAAGTCGTGCCAAGTTGTAACAGGTTTCCCTAGCGACAGAGGGCTTCCAGCTGCATCAAAACACCGGTATGCGTCCAAATATAGCTCCATCCCGTCGCGCGGAGGCTGGTAGCTAATGACTTTATTTGTGCTCATTGCTCACAACCTCCGTTCTCAACAAATCTCCGACAACGCTTGGCCGTCCGGCGCCACCGTTTCCAGGATGGCGGGTAGCTCGACTTTGAATTCGATCATGCCGTTCAGCAGTGTGTCTGCCGACTCGCCCACCACCACGTTCCAAGGTTCGCCCACCAGGTGGTAGCGGCCGTGGTCGAGCCACGGGTTAGCGATCAGGTTGGCGGCTATGCCGTCCAGTATGCCCTCGACATCGGCGAAGAGCTGGTCCTGATCAGGGTTAGTGAGCATGACGCCCACCGCGGCATCGGCGCGGCGCACGTCGCCCTGTTGCTGCCAGCCCCCCAGGCGGACGATGACACAGGGGATATGGTCAACCCCATCGTTGTCCGAGGGTGGCACCTGCGTGAATACCAGCGGTACCCGCTCGCTCTCATCGACCATCGGGTAGGCGGGGAGCATGGCGACGTACGCCGCGATACGCTCTACCAGCGCCTTCTTTGCCATGGTCAGGTTCATCGCGCGCCCGCTTTCTTCAGTAACTGATACTCGATCTCATGGGACAACTCGCGCACCAGCCGGGCTTTTGCATCATCTTCAATCGACGAGCCCGGATTATAAAACGCCATCTTCACCATGGACGCGATCGATGGACCGTGGATGTGCTCTATCGGTAGGCGGTCATTCGTCAGGCGACGAAAGAGCAAGGTCGCTTTACTGAATTTACCGACGCCTAAAAACGTCCCCTTGACCGCCCCACCGGCGGAATCTTTTCTGACGCGAACGTAGACACCATTCAGTACTTTACGTCCGGTGCGCTTGCTGGGGTTTAGCTGAAAGCGCTCATCTCCCAGTGCGTGACCTCTAACTGTTATTAATGCCGCTAACCTGGTCAATGTAGCTTTATTAATCTTTAAGAGACTGCGAAATTCACCACCGCGCACGGTGTACATGTCTCTGACCGACCGTACGGAATTCTCGCGTACACCAACTATCGTGCGATTTAAGGCGCGCATCATCGCCTTGCCCGCGCCATTCGGTATATGACGCAACAGCTGTTCCGTCTCGCTCAATTGCGGCAGTGTAATTGTCAGATTTACAAGAGACATATGATCTCCCTACCGCGAGGCGGCACGTGTGAGCGTGAGCGTGAGCATGCCCATGGCGCGTGACAGATTGAGCACCGTGTGAGACTCGTTATCGACCATCATGGTCTTGCCGATCACCGGGCGCTTGGGCAGCAAGGCTTCCGTGACGGAGAGCGTGCGCGTGGCGAGGTAGCCGACCTGGTCCAGTTCGCCGGATAGTTGCCCTTCGTTATCGACGAGCACGCAATCCACCGTGCGCCCGTCCAGCAGGTGCGGCTCGGCGAATTCCGTCCGCTGTAGAAAGACCTGGTTATCAAGGGCGACCTGTGCGCGGAAATCCATCACGTCCTCGTTTCGCTTCCCCCGCGTCACGTGTGACGGCGACGCGGGGGCAGAGCATTGTTACAGCACTTTCGCCACGTACCAGGCGTTGGTACGGGTGGGCGCGGGAAGTGGCCGGCTGACCATCTCCAGGAAGCGCTGGTTGGGGCCTGGCTCGTACCAGCTACGCGGGTAACGATTGACCGCGTAGGTGACGGCGGGGGTGGTGGACAGGTCCGTGTAGGCCCCGTAGGCCAGCACGAACGAATCCTGCGGGTTCACCAGCGCGAGGTAACCGTTCGGCACCATGGGATACCGCGTCGCCCCATCCTCAAACCACTCGGCATAGGTGTAAATGTCGAGCGGGCCGATCTCCGGGATATCGACGGTCATGATGTAGCGGCCACCTTCCGGAACGTCGCGTGGTTGCAACGCGATAATGGCCTGCATGGTGGTGTTCATCGCCTCTTTGACCTGCGCATTGGCGCGGAAGGCGAGGAGCACGTCCATGGCCATGATGCAGGACGTGGGCATGACGCCGGTCTCCGCGGCAACGGCCAGGGCCTTTTCCCCGAGGTAATTTAACGGCAGCGCACCCTCTGCGTTGAAGAGCTTGGCCCCTACAACCTCGTTGAGGTTTTCCTTCATGGTGAGCCCAAAATCTAGCGTTTCGTCATAGTCGTCACCGACCATATGGACTAATCCGCCGAAGAGCGTTTCGCGGCACATCCACTCGGTGCGCCGGGTGATAATGTCATCGAGCTTCGCCAAATCATGCTGCACCTGCGCGATGTCGCGTTGTTCCGGGGACTTGCCATCGTAGAGCGTTTCGCCGGGCTGGCGCGTGCCGAGGTCTTGCGCGGTGGTGACGAAATTCGGCGCGAGCTTCGGCGGCGTGTAGGTATTCATCCGGAATCCCGTGCGCGCGATGGTCTTGCCACGGCCGGTGAGGCTGACGAACGGCGCCATAATGCGGTTGTGCGTCACCTCATCGAGGTCAATATGCTCGGTCGTCGATTGGTACTCATGACCGAAGAGGAACGATTGCAGGAACTTCTTCGCCTGCTTGGTCTGTTCCCATACGCCCAACAGGGTGCGGGGCTCAAAAATGCTGACTGGCATTGCTCTCTCTCCCTTTAAATTGATTCAGCAGGTTCGCGGCTTACCCCAACACGGGGCGCAGGATGATGTTCCGCGCCTGCAAGGTGTCGCGGTGGGTGTCGGCGGTGTCGGCGCCGCCGAAGATCAACGCGCCCTCGTTGTAGCAGCCCTGCACGTAGGTGCAGGCGAGTTTCGCGGCTGTGGCATCGATGGTTTGCGCGAGGATCGCCTCGGGGCGCTGGCTGCCGTCACGGTTGTCGGAGTTGACGATGACGTATTGCCCGCTCCCCGCTCCCACGGTGATGGTGAACGCGTCACCCACCGCGAATCCGGTAGCAACGCCGGGGGTGATGGTGAAGGCGATGGGGCCCGCATAGGCCACGCCTTCAGTCGCATCGGCCAGGCGGTAGCCCTCGGGGTCGAGCACCATGAATACGGCAGCCGTTGCCGGATCGGCGTCGTGCGCCGTGATGCAGGTGATGGCGTAGGCGCCCTTCTTTGCGCCCATGCCCAGCGCCTGCCCGGCGCAGATACCGTTGCCGGTGTTGCCCGCCTCGGCGAGCGGGGCGGCAATCGCCAGCGCAATCTTGCCGAGCACCGTGCCACGTTGCAGCACGCCGGAGGCCGCTTTGATGGTCGCATGACCGCTAAGCGACTCGGGAGTGGACCCGGCAAACAGGTTGTCGGGCGCAAATACTTCAGCCATTGGTTTTCTCCTTTTTGGTGTTGGCGGCCGCCAGCCCGATAATTCGCGCGCGCTCCGCATCATCGCTGCCACCGGTGTTCGCCACGTTGGCGGCAACGTTATTGACGTTGGATTCCTCGGCGTCCTGCCGGCGTGCGGCGAGGAACGCCGCGCCTTTCCCGCTCGCCTTCATGGCGCGCACGATTTCCAGGCTACACGCCTCGGGCGAGAGACCGGAGGTTCGCGCCTTCGATACGATGTCCGCCGTGCCATCAGCGACCAGTTCATCGAGCGCCGTTTGCCGAGTTCGTTCCGCGTGCACGCCCTCGTCACGGGCGGCAGTGCGGATCTCGGCGAGCAGCTCCGGACAATCGCGCGCCAGCATCTCTACCGAACAGCCGATAGCGGTGAGGTAGGTGACGGTGTCACCCTCCGCGTCCGTGGTCGACAACGCCACTGTGCCAGCGGGATCGGTCTCCGCAGCGCTGTCTTCCGCGATGGCGTCAACTTGCAGACCGTGGAAACGCTCCAACTCCAGGCCCACGCCATTGACCATGAGTTGATCACCATGCACGCATGCGGCCATGCGGGCCTGTTCCAATTGATCGGCAAAGCCCTTCCCGACCGCTTCCGCCGCGTACATCCAGCGGTCTTCATCCATGAGCGCGGCAATCTCTTCTCGGGTCATGCCAGTGCGCTCCTGGTAGGCGTTGACGATGGTGTCGCTCATGGCGTCCAGTTCGCTCGCGTATTGACGCATCTGCTCGGCGTTCATGGCGATAAAGCCGGATGCCATGGGGTGGTGCACCAGGATCGCCGAATTCGACGGCATGATGACGGTCGCCCGCAATGGGGCAATGAGCGTCGCCGCGCTGGCCGCCGCGCCGTCAATGCGCACAATGAGTTGCGCCGGGTGGGTGTCGAGGAGGGCGCGGATCGCCAGCGCGGCAAAGGGGTCGCCGCCGTAGCTGAAGATGCGCACCATGAGCTGCTGCACGTTGCCGAGCGCGGCTAACTCCTGCGCGAAGAGCGCCGGCGTCACTTCATCGCCCCACCAGGTGGTGTCACTGATGGGACCGTACAAGAGCAGCTCGGCGGTTGGCGCATCGGCTTCCGCGCGAAACTGCCAGAAGCGTTGCGGGGCGCCCCCGGCCCGTACGGTCGTGGTGTCGTTTGTCATCTGTGGCTGTCCGTGTTTCGTCATGCTCTCACCTCAACAAAGTAATTTATCCAGCCGCGACCAGCGCGTTGAGTTCCTCAATCGTCGGCGTGGCCACGCCCAGCGGGGGCAAGCCCTGCGCGATGCGCGCCTGGTTTTCCTGCCCGTTTTCGCGGATATTGGCGTAGATGTCAGAGCCGTTGGCCTCCTGCGCCTCTTGCGCGCCGGTGGAGATAGCCAGCGCAATGCGCATTTCCGCCGCCTTCGCCTCTTGCAGCGGCTGAATGTGTCCCGGCGCGGGGCCGTTCCACACGGCGTTGCACCAGGCTTGCCGGATGATCGGGTCATCGAAAAATCCGGGGAGGTCGATGCGGCCCTTGGCAACCGCCTCCGCCAGGAATTCCTCGAACACCGGCTGGCAGAACCCCTGCGCCAACCATGAGCGGAACATGCGGCACATCTTCCAGAATTCGAGCAATGCGGCACGGCTGGCCGAGTACGAGGAGTTGAAGGACATCATCAACACTTCATACGGGATCTCCAGCGCCGCGCCGATGAAGCGCGCCAGGGCGGTGACAAATCCGTCAAACGCCGTGTTCGGGCGTCCTGGATTGGCGGTTTCGACTTTCTCTCCGGGATTCAGGCCGATCACCGCCGCGTTGCCCATCTCGATGCTGTTCGGGTCACCCGCCGCCACTTGCTGGTCGAGCGGTACCGATTCGCCCAGCGGAGTCTGGGGGGTGTCGCTGGTGATGAACGCGGTGAACATGCCGCTGACTACGGCGGCGATCAATTCGGCGTCGGTATAGCGCCCGAGCTGCTTCAGCGTTTCGATGACCGGGGAGAGCAGGGGCACGCCGCGGTGCTGCTCCGGTCGCTCGGCATTGAACAGGTGGATGATGTTGCGCCGACCGGTTTGGCGTCCGTAAATTTCTACGCGCTCCCAGCCCTGTTTTTGCCCGGCGGAAAATTGCAGAGAGAGCGGGTGACGCTGTGCGACGTGATAGGCGACGACCTCGCCTTCCGGCGTCACTTCCACGCCCTGGCTGATCAGGTTGCCGTTTTCCGCGAGCTGCACCTGGCTGCCCAACGCCGAGTAGGCTGATACGCCGGGGTTGCACACCCGGTCGGCCTCCAGCAGTTTGATACGGAGGTCATAGATCGAGTGCGGACGCGGAATGATGGGCAGCAAGGCAAACACGTCGCCGCTCATCGGCCAGGCGAGCATGGCCAGTTGCTGCAATTCAGCGAACTTATTCTGCCGGGCGATATCGCAATCTATGCCACTAAACAGACGAAATTCGCGCTCGATAATGCGGCTTTTGGCGTACGCTTCTTCCTGCGAGATGCCCAGCGTTTCCGCGTCGGGCTGTGATTTGAGTTGTAACCCGGCCCCCACCACGGAGGTCCGCAGGCGCTTGATCGCCCCGGTGGCCAGCGGCACGCCCATGTACAGGTCGCGGCCACGTTGCTGCAGGGTAGACAGGTTGGCGTCGATATCCTCGATGGGTGAGCCGCCGCCGAAGAGCCACCCGACGAGCGCGCGCTTAGACCTGCTGGCGCCATGGTGCGAGTAGCCGGAGTTCTGCATGCGCTGCCCCCGTCCGGCCTGGGGCTGGACGGGAACGCGCGCTTGCTGTCGGCGTCGGCTGGCTCGGCTCATTACAAGTCCCTCGGGATAATATTCATCACGCGCGCCCCGTGGCCCCGACCGGCTTGCAGGCGGGTACACTCGTTGCGCCAAAAATGGATGCGTTCGGCAATTTGCGACAGATCAGACCGGGTGAGCGTGCGACCGGAGATGGTATAACTCTGACTGGTGGAGCAGGCTATATCAGCCTGCAACCACTGCGAGAGATGCTCTTGCGCCTGTGCTAATGTCCACGGTTCTGCCATCGCTCACCCGGCTTTCCAGGAGGTGTACTCACGCGGATTCGTCGCGTTTTGCATTAACAAGATAGCACACTTTTTGGGGGAAATTTCGAGGTGAAAAGTTTGGGTATTTTCGTAATTACTGCTTGTTGTTTTGTCGTGGTGTTTCTTACTGTTTCTTACTGCTATTTACTGTCAATTTGGCAAAATATTTTTGGGTGGGGTGGGGTGTCTGAACCTTGATTTTTAGGATTAGTGGATTACCATGATTTTTTTCTG
>DASXVL010000151.1:0-18309 GCA_036504255.1 Armatimonadota bacterium
TTCGGGCCAGCCCGGCGCGGGTATAGCACACCGTAGCAGCCCTCGCCGCACTACGGTGCTTGACGCCGATGGCGCGCGTGCGGTTTGATAGGGGCATTACTCGCCGAGGTGTGTGCACGATGAAGCTGATGATTGTCGAAGACGATGACATCAACCGTAACGATCTGCGGAGTGAATTCAATAAGTTGGCGCAGGTCAACGTTGTCGGGGCATACCGCACCGGCGAAGACGCCTTGGAGGCGTGCCGGCAAGAGCTGCCGGATGTCATTCTGATGGACGTGCAACTGCTGCCCGGCGTGATGAATGGGATTGAGACGGCTGTGGCAATCCGCCGTGAGTTCCCGCGCTGCCCGGTGGTCTTTTATTCCATCGAAAAGCAGAGCGCCTACTTTCGCGCCTTCCGGCGGGCGCAGTTCCGCACGCATTATGCCTACGTCTACAAGCTCCATTACATCTACCCCGACCGCATCCTCCCCCTCTTGACGAACGCCATGCAGGGCTTCAGCTTTATCGATCCGGCGATGGAAGAAGAGATCGAAGAGGATCTGCAGGTGGACCGCCAAAAGCCTCGGCTGGAAAAGCATGAGGAAGCGGTGGCGCGCTTGCTGGCGCGCGGACTGTCCAACGAACAGATCGCCCAGCGCCTGGGTTACACCAACAGCCGGGCCATCAGCCGCATCAACGGCGCGATTTACACCGCGCTCGGTCTCCGCGACAGTGACATCGATGAAGGTACCGCCCGCGTGCGGGCCGCGCTCGTCATCCGGGAAGGCCGTCTGCTGGAGTGGGATGACGCGGGGGACATTACGCTGCAGGATGCAACCGGCGCGCGGGTGCGATGGGAGAAATAACACATGGATCTGACGTCGTCGCTCGTGTGTGGCTTACTCGCCCTATTTCTGGCTGATGTCGCGCTCTTAGGCTGGTTGGCCGTGACGGTTGCCCTGCATGGCGAGCGGCGCAGCTTGATGGGCTGGCTTATCAAAAGCACGATGTTTTTCTGTATCGTACTGCTGGTGTGTGACATGCAGACCATCCGCTCCTTCAGCACGGACCACCCCAGCTATCTTGCCCCTATCCAAGCGATATTCCCCGGCCTGATTATTCCCTACGTCTGGTATCTCGCCACGCTGCAGTATGGGGCGCCGGAGCAGAAACGGAAGTGGCGCTCCGCCAGTTTTTGGCTCAGCGCCGTCGTCGCCGGCGTACTGGTGGTGTTGTTGCTCGGCGCGAACGTCCCACGCTTCGTGCACCTGCAGCCGTATGCCCTCCAGTGGGCCATCGGACCGTTCTCACGCGCGGTGCTGGCCATCTGGCCGCTCTTTCTCGTGCTCTGCGTGGGGTTGTCCTTGCAGGTGCTCTACGGCATCACGGCAATTCCCGGGTCCAAAGTGCTCGGTTCCATGGATGATATCCGGCAAGTGCGGCGCATGCTCCAGCTCATTTCGCAGGGCATTCTACTCAGTAGCCTCTTACTCTGGGCCATTTTTGCGTGGGATCCCCTGACGCAGGGGGACGGCGGGAAGGCGCTGCTGCTTGGTTTTGCCGCGATTACGAGCGGTTGTGTCTTGCTACTCGGGTATTTGGTGATTCACTTCGAGATTTTTTCCGGCCATAGCTTGCCACGTCGTGACTTTCGCCAGTATTGGCGGCGTGCCATCGCGCTGGCGGTGCCCCTGTGCACGCTCATGGCCATGAGCGTGGTGGTGAAAACCCATAAGATTCAGGTGTTACTGCTGCTGGTGCTCAGTGCCAGTACCTACTTTGCCGTGATTACCTCACGTTCCTACGCGGCACGGCAGCGCGAGTTCTCCTCCCTGCGCCCGTTCTTTCGCAGCCGGCATCTCTTCGATTCGCTGATGCGTTCTTCATCACATACCGGCCAGTTGCAGGAGGAATGTGCGGACATTTTTCAGCACTTATGTACCGACCTGCTCCATACCGAGGTGGGGTATCTGATCGCCACCGGCGCGTTTTCGCCCTTTGTCACCGCTCCGCTGACGCAACCGCGCGACGCGACGCCCGACAATATCGCGGACGTGCTCCCCGACTGTCTCCCGAGCGGGACGCCGCAATGTATCCCCCTGCCCCCGCATCGCCCGGACCATGCGAAGTGGGCGGTACCCTTGTGGAACGAGGAGCAACTCATCGGCGTCCTCCTGCTCGGGGAAAACCGGCAGAATGACATTTATACGCGGGAAGAGATCACCCTGGCGGCGGCGAGCAGCGCATTGTTGCTCGACCAACTGGCGGGCACGCGCAAAGCCCGCCAGCTCATCGACGCCCTGCGGCAGAAAATTGCCGACCAACAAGTCATGGACCTGCGCCCACGTCGCGTGCTGCACGATGATATCGCGAACCATCTCATACTACTGCTGCGCCAGGTGAACAGCGCGCAGACCGATAACCCGGCTTTCAAAACGCTGGTGCAGGAACAACTGCAGGCCATTCTTGGCGAAGTGGGTGACCTGTTAGCCGCCATGCCCAAAGGACTGCCGTCGGAAATCGCCTCGCTGGGCCTAGTCGCGGCGCTGCGGCTCATGCTCGACGATTATTACGCGGATGAATTCGATGAGGTGGTGTGGCAGGTGGGCGACGACGCGGAAGCCGCCGCACGCGCGTTGCCGCCGGTGGTGGCCGAAGTGGCCTACCACGCGGCGCACGAAGCGATTCGCAATGCCGCGAAGTATGCGCGTGGCGCCAACCTGCGCCACGCGCTGCGACTTACCATCGCGCTGCAGTGGCGCAATGGGCTGGAAGTCATCATCGAAGATAACGGCGTCGGCCTGCGCAGCTATGGCGAGCCCTCGACCGGCACGCGTCAGGGGATGGCGATGCATAGCGCCATGATGGCCCTCTATGGCGGTACACTCATCCCGGACAGCCTCCCCGACCAATTCACCCGCATTAGCCTCTTTCTCCCGCCCTCGGCGTGCCGCGCCGTGGCACAGGAATCCGTACTGGCCCCCGAGTGATTGCCGAGGCAACTGTCTGCCCTGCGCCTTTCGCGAAAGGAACGCGCGTGAGCTCGGCGAATGATCAGATAACGCCTTCAGCACTCGGAGAATGTCATGATTTGTCCGCAGCAACCCTCAACCTCTCACGCGCGTAATCCCCTGGTCTTCGGCAACGTGCGCTTTACCGTCATTACCCCGCATTGCGTGCGCCTGGAGTACGCGCCGAGCGGCGAGTTTACCGACGAGCCCACGCTCTTTGCGATTAACCGCGAGGCGCGCACGGAGGATTTTCAGGTCACCCAAGACGGCGAGACCGTGACGATCAGCACGCCGTATCTGCGGCTGCAGTACGTGGCGGACGGCCAAGCCTTTCATGCGGGAAACCTGATGGCATGGATTCGCCGTCACACCGAGGAAGTGCTGTGGACACCGGGGATGGCGAACGCGGGCAACCTGGGCGGACCGCTGAGTACGCTGGACGGGGTGGATGGCCCCCGCCCGTTGCCGCATGGACTCCTTTCGACGGATGGCTGGTATCTCGTCGATGATTCCGGCGCGCACGTGCTGCGCGAGGACTGGATCGCCCAGGGCGCGGTTGATAAGCGCACGGATTGGTATCTCTTCGGCTACGGCGACGATTATCAGGCGGCGCTCAAAGCGCTGGCGGTGATCAGCGGCCCGGCGCCCCTGCCGCGTAAGCAAATTTTTGGCTCGTGGTATTGCCGCTGGTGGGATTATACTTCGCAAGATTATCGTGACCTGGCGCAAGAGTATACCGACCATAACTACCCGCTGGACATCATGGTCATGGACATGGGGTGGCATCGCTATGATGCGCATTATGGCTACCAGCATGCGGGCAATATCGGCTGGACCGGTTTCTCCTGGAATCGCCAACTGCTGCCCGATATCGAAGACCTGTTGGCGGAGTTCCGGCAACAAGGGATTTCCACAGTGTTGAACGTGCATCCGCATGACGGCATCCGCGACCACGAGGATTGTTATCCGGAATTTATGACCGCCCTGGGGCACGACCCGGCGACGAAGAAAAATCTTCCCTTCCTGGCGGGCGATCAGCAGTACATGGACGCCTATTTCGCCTACGGACATGCTCCGCACGAGGCCATCGGGGTCGATTTCTGGTGGGTCGATTGGCAGCAAGATTATATCATGCCCTACGTGTGGGGCCTGCCGTGGCTGCGCCACTTGCCCTGGCTTAACTTCCTGTATTACCGCCACACCGCCCGCGATGGCCAGCGCGGTATGTCGTTCAGCCGTTGGGCGGGGTGGGGAGACCACCGGCATCCCATTCAATTCTCCGGCGATTGTAAGAGTAACTGGGAGGTGCTCACCTTCCTCGTGCCCTTCACCGCCGTCTCCGGCAACGTCGGCTGCTTCTATTGGGCGCATGACCTGGGTGGCTTCTTCGGCGAGCGCAACGCGGAACTCTACGCGCGATGGGTACAGTTTGGCGTGACCAGCGCCTGCTTGCGCCTACACTCTTGCGGCCCCGAGGAGCTCGATCGCCGACCCTGGAAATGGGACGCGGCGACGGAAGCGTCGTTGCATGCCAGCTTTGCGTTGCGCGCCCAGCTCATCCCCTATATTTATTCGACCGCGTATCAGGCGTATGCGGAGACGCTGCCGCTTTTGCGGCCGATGTATCTGCAGTATCCGCGCCACGCGGCGGCCTATCAGCACCCGCAGCAATTTCTCTTTGGCGACCACCTCATCGTCGCGCCGATTACCACGCCGGGAGAGGGGGAGGATCAGGTCGCGCAGCAGTCCATTTGGCTCCCGGAGGGCGTTTGGTACCACTGGTTCACGGGGAAACGCTATGTCGGGGAGCAAGAATATCTCCTCAAAGAGGGATTGAATTCCTGGCCGTTGTTTGTGCGGGCGGGCGCGCCCATTCCGCTGCAGCCGGACACCTTGCGTATGACGACCACGCCGTTGACGCACCTGCGCGTGCGCTGCCACCTGGATACGGAGGCGACCACGGCGCAGTTTGCCCTCTATGAGGATGATGGCCAGTCCCAGGGCTATCTGCAGGGGGAACACGCTGTGACGCCGCTGTCCTGCCAGTGGGATGGGACGCGGGGGTGCATCAGTATTGGGGCGACACAGGGGACATTCGCGGGGCAGCCCAGTGAACGTCGCGTCACGCTGGAGCTCTACTGTCCCGGCGCGCGGGTGTCGGCTTGCCGCAATGGCCAGGCGCTCCCGGTCAGCGGCAATGCAGAGACAGGGTTGTTTGAAATCGCCCTGCCTGCCGGAGCGATCTCGCAGGCGATTATGTGTGAAATATCGGCCATCCCAGAAAAAGAGTAGCCCGTCCATGCGCTGGTCGTGTCGCTCGCGTAGAAGGTGGTAGCTCCATGAAAACACGGAGGTGGAACCGGCGGGACAAGTGCTGCTGGGCGCTTTGTTGCGTGTTGTTGGGCCTGGCGTGGCTCCCGGGCCGCGCGGCGCCTACGGCCACGGGGGTGCGCCCAGGGTATGTGTTACATTTCGACTTTATCCATACCGCCCCCGAGGCCGTGGCCGCTGTCAAGCAGGCGGTGGCTGCGGGCGCGCAGTCGTTGACATTCGTAGCCCCGGCGCACGTGTGGGAAGATGACGTGAGCCAGCGCGCGCTCGATGCCGCGGTTACGGAAGCGACGGCGCATCACCTGCCGATCATCTTCTCGCGTATGGATGCCTGTCAATCCGACGGCGAAACGGATTGGCTGTTTGCGCACGCGCTCACAAAGCGTGGACGAATGCCGGATGGCCGGCCCAGCGAAGACTGGTTCTGCACCACGGTCGGTAACCATGCGTTCGAGCGCTGGCAACACGACGAGACCGCCTACTACGCGCAACGCTATGGCCGGCTGCCCAACTTGCTGGCGGCATCGGTCGGGGGCATGGTCGAACCGCTGGTCAGTGAGCGCGGCAGCATGTTTCAATGGAATCCTGCCGCGGACACCTATGAGATTGTCCAGTATACCCCCGAGGGCTTGCAAGAGTGGCATCGCTGGCTGCGGGGTCATTACGGCACACTGGCGCGGGTGAATGCAGAATATGGGACGGCATTCACCGATGTTGGGCAAATACCCATGCCGCGCCACGGGCATGACCCGCGCTTTCATCATGCGCGCGAGGCCTATTTTGATCTCTGTCAGAGTTTCAATGATTGGTTCGTCGCACAATACCGCACCAACCGTGCCATCTGGCATCAGTATTCAGCGACGCCGTTTGTGCTGCAACTCTGTGGGTTCGACGCCGAGAAGATCGCGCATGGACGCCCCGAGTTTGCGGCATTCGATCTGCCGGCATGGGTGGATGACGCCGACGCGGTGGCGATGTCGCTCTACACCTTCGCCGGATATGCCGACTGGGGACATGCCTCCAACGTGGCGACGTTACAGCTGCTGCGCACGGCGCGCGATGCGGGTAAAATGGGATTGATCATGGAGTGCGGTTGTGAAAATCCCCGCGTGGTCTTGCCCCCGCATGAGATCAGTTTTGCCACGCGCATGGGACTGCTGCTCGATCCACAGGTCTATACCTATGAGTATTTTCGCTATTCCCGTGATGCAGGGGTCGAACCGGGGATGATGACCTCACCGTCCGGCGTCATCCACCAACCGGGATACACGGTGGTGCGCGAATGGTTGAACGCCTTGCCCGCATTCCGTCCGGTCACACCGCCGCCGCCGAGTTTTTATTATCTCTCCGTGCCCCGCGCAGCGCGCGGCAATGCCCTCGCCGGTCTCGTGAACCGGGCGGTGTATGCGTTGGCCGGTTACTTGCCCTGCCGTCTGTTGCCCTGGGCACAATTCGCGCGCATTCCCGCAGCGGCCGTCGTGCTGGTCCCGCCGGGTTTCCAATCCGGCGTTGCTTCGGCCAGCTTGACCGATTTCTTGCACGTCGCGCAGCAGGCGCATTGGCGCTTAGCGAGTGACCGTGTTACCTGCGAGGCGCTACGGCGCCTGGCGCCCGGCTTGCGCGCGCAGCCGATTTACGTGCAAGCCTTGTTGCGGGATGAAGTTGAGGATGGCGCGGATCAGCTCTACAGTGCCTTATCCGCCGTGCCGGAGGTTGCGCAGCGCGTGCGCGCGTTGCCCGTCCACCCGGCGCCAGGCGTCAGTTGGGTCCAACTGGGCGATCAGGTGTTCATTTGGAGCGAAACCGCACATGAAATCACCTGCTCTGCCGACGCGATGCGTGAGGCGCACGTGAAGCAAATGTGGGGCAGCACACGGGATGGCCAACCGCTGCGGCTACGCCTGACCACGGCAACCGGAAGCTCCACAATACAGACGCTCTTCTGTCGAACGTGGCAGGTGCTCAAGTAGGCGGCACATATGCTGAAATCGTAGAAAAAAAAGAAAAGCCATGTCAATGCCTCGGATTATCCATCTCGTTGCTTGACAATAAAAGGAGTAAGCAATAAGATGATTATCAACCGATAGGTACAGCGTTACAGTAGAGCCTTTTTAGATATTATTCCATATAATCCATACCAACCGACTGTACCTGCGAATTATTCTTTTGAAGATTGTTGACAACCATAGGAAACACTTGTTGTACTTCCCCATAGAGCAACGAGTGTATTGTCCGTATGGATTTCCTTTCTAAGCGCCGGAGCATTCCCCATGGATCAACTGGCAAAACGCGTGTACAGTTCACGACCGATCATCGCAAGACTCATTCTCATGGCGGCTGATTTCATCGCCCTGATCGCCGCGCTCACGTGTGCCTTCTTATTGCGTTTTGATACGGTCTCAGTCTCTGCTATTTTTGCCCAGTATATACAGCCGCACCTGGTAAGCACGATCAGCGGTTTACTGGTCTTCCTGGTGCTATTGACCGCGCTCAACATGTACCGTCATGCCTGGCGATTTGCCAGCGTGGAGATCATCTGGTCGCTTATGGTGGCCAATGCGATCGGCGTGTTGCTGCTGGTGCCCATCCAACTGTTGCTTGATCGCAGCATTTTCCCCCGTGCCGTTTTTGTGATATTTTGGCTGCTGAGCGTCATGCTCACCGGCGGCATGCGTGTCTTTCTCCGACTCGCCAATTTGCTGCGCTCCAATCGGCATGCCCTGGTCCGTGCGCTATGGCGTAATCCTACTTCGACGCGGGTCGTCATCCTCGGTGGTGGCGCTGATGGCGCGCGGTTACTACACGCATTGCACGAGGAAATGGCCAACCCCTACCGTGTCATTGGTTTCCTGGATGATCAGCCCGGTCGTCAGGGGATCTTTATTCGTGGCGTACGCGTCCTCGGGCCACTCCGCCACCTCTACACCTTGCTGGCCACGCATGCCGTGGATGAGGTGCTGATCGCATTGCCGGACGCCAGTGGGGAGCAAATACGCGATTATGTCCTCGCGTGTCGGCGGCAGCGTATCGTCGTGAAAGTGATTCCGGGGCTGGCGGAGGTGTTGCGCGGCACCGCGCGTGCTCGCCTGGAAGAGATCAGCGTCGAGGATTTGTTGCGCCGTGCGCCCGTGCAGATTAACATCGATGAAATCGGCGGCTATCTCAAGGGGAAGCGCGTGTTGGTGACTGGGGCCGGCGGCTCCATCGGCTCCGAATTATGCCGGCAAATCTTTGCCCAGGACCCCGCCATGCTCATCTTGTTGGGGCATGGGGAAAATTCCATCCATCAGATCCATCAGGAGCTCTCGATTCGCTTCCCCTTGCTGGCAGACCGCTTGCACATGGTCATCAGCTCGGTCGCGGATGAAAGCCGTATCATGCACACCTTTGGCCGGTTGCGGCCGCAGGTCGTCTTTCATGCCGCCGCGCATAAGCATGTGCCTATCATGGAAGCCAACGTGACCGAGGCAGTGCACAACAATGTCTTCGGCACTCGGTGTGTGGCGCGCGCGTCCGGTCAATACCATGTCGAACGTATGGTCTTGATTTCCACGGATAAAGCGGTCTATCCCTCCAGCGTGATGGGGGCGACGAAATGGCTCTGCGAAGAGGTGGTGCGCGCGCAGGCATCGACGTACCCGGCGACGAATTTTGTCACCGTGCGCTTTGGCAACGTGCTGGGCAGCCGCGGCAGCGTGATCCCGATTTTTAAAGAACAGATCCGTCGCGGCGGCCCGGTGACGATCACGCACCCGGAGATGACGCGCTACTTTATGACCATACCGGAGGCCGTGCAATTGGTCCTGCAAGCCGGCGCGGTCGGGCAGTCGCCGGATTTGTATTTATTGGATATGGGGCAACCGGTGAAAATCGCGGATTTGGCGCACGATATGATCCGTCTGTGCGGTTTGGAGCCCAACAAGGATATCGCCATTACCGTGACCGGGTTGCGGCCGGGGGAAAAGCTGCATGAGCTGCTGAGCGTGACGGATGAGCGCTTGACGCCCGCCAGTTGCGCCGGGTTCTCCAGCGTCGAACGGCCCTGCTATTTCACTACCCAGCAATTCCACGAAGTCACGTTGCGTCTCCTTGACGGCGTCGCACATAACGACGATGAAGCGCTGCTGACCTGCATGCGCGAGCTCATCCCCGGATTCGCGGAATGGGGACGCGCGCAAGATCGTCCAACGGTGCTGACAACGCTAGCCACTGCCGAGCCCTGTGTCGAGGCCTTGCGCCCGGCGCATCTTGTGCTGTAGCCTTCCCCCCGTAATCCGTCTTGCGCTATAAGCGGACGATGTGATCCCCCGGTATGCCGTGCAGATAATTGCGCGCATCGATGATGAGCGGTGCATGCGTGGCGATCATCTGGCGATCCAGGGACGAATGGTCTGTCGTAATGAGGACACAGTCGGCATGCTGCAAAGCCTCAGGTGTCAACTCCACCGAGTCCCAGGCGCCTTCATGGTTACGATAGCTCGGGACAAACGGGTCGTGATAGCTGATGTTTGCCCCGTGTTGCTGCAGTTGCGCAATGATTTCTAACGCCGGTGATTCGCGCAGATCATCGATATCCCGTTTGTAGGCCAGCCCCAGCAGCAGTACTGCTGCGCCACAAATTGATTTCCCCGCCTGGTTGACCGCATCGATGGCCAGCCGCACCACGTATTCCGGCATCTTACGGTTAATGCGTTCCGCGAGTTCGATAAAGCTGGTCTCCGCCCCCATTTCCTTCGCTTTCCAGGAGAGATAGAGTGGATCAATCGGGATACAATGTCCGCCAACGCCGGGTCCGGGATAGAAGGGCATGAAGCCAAAGGGCTTGGAGGCTGACGCGCTAATGGCTTGCCAGATATTCACGCCCATTTTGCGCGCAATGATGGCCAGCTCATTCGCCAGGGCAATGTTGACATGGCGAAAGGTATTCTCGATGAGTTTCGCCATTTCCGCTTCGCGCGGGGAGTCCACGTGGATAATCCGTTCGATAATCATGCCGTACAGGGCGCTCGCGAGTTCACCGGCGACCGCGCCCAGACCCCCGACAACCTTCGGCGTGTTCTCGACATGGAAGGTGGGATTGCCCGGATCGATCCGCTCCGGAGAAAAGGCCACCTGAAAGCTCTCACCACAGCGTAACCCCGAGCGTTCCAGAATGGGCACCAAGAGCTCTTCGGTCGTGCCGGGGTACGTTGTGCTCTCCAGAATAACGAGTTGCCCGGGGCGCAGATGGTCTGCAATAGTCTCGGCGGCTTGGTGAATATAGCTCAAATCAGGTTCGCGATTCCGTTGACACGGCGTGGGGACGCAAATAATGAGCGCATCGGCTGTGCGCAACGCCGCCGCGTCGTCAGTGGCCTGGAAGCGCTGTGCGTCGCGTATGGCGCTGATATCGGTTGATGGCACATCGAGGATATAGGATTGACCGTCCTGTAGCGCCTCGACTTTCTGGGCATTGGCGTCAAAGCCGATGACGGAAAATCCTTTGCGTGCGAACGCGACCGAGAGCGGTAAGCCGACATAGCCCAGCCCGATCACCGCCACGGTGGCCTGCATCGTCTCGATACGATGCGCCAGAGTGGCCCAGAGTGAAATGGAGGCCTCCGGCGAATCATCCACGGAGATAGACATCGATGTTCCCCCTTCTGAAGAATCCCTGCAGCTGTCTTACTATAAGCCAGACCGGGACGGGAAGCGCGTTTCACCGCACCCGTTCTCGCCGATGGAAGGGGTAAGCGTGGGGAAAACTGGACAATCACATCGTGGTTTGTTTGGAGCAACCGATGACGGCGCGCATCGCCGCCGCATTGTGAGAGGATACGCCCGTCCGTTGGCTGTCGCTGTCGTACACTGTCACTATGAAGACAAAGGAGGCAGGGGAAAATGACGACCCGGGATCATCTCGTCCATCGCCTGCAAGAATTGTACGCCTACGAGCGTGATGTGCTGCCACTGATCATGGAAATGCAGCACACGGCGGGCGATGAGCGCGTGTGCCTGGTGTTGCGGCAAATGCGCGATGAATTGCGGAGCGAGTTGGAAACGCTGGAACAGGGGATCAACTTGCTGAGTGCCCATGTTCGACAGGAGCGCAGCACCATGGTCCCAGGGCTGCACGAGGCCCTCTCGCGCTTTAAGCATCAGCTGAATCCGTCGCAGGAACAGTGGGCGATGCATACGGTGCTGGTCGCGTTAACGATTGTCTATGATATCCTCGGCGCGTATGCGGGAGACCATGCGCTGGCCTCAGCCACGGGTGAGTCGGATGTCGTACTGCTCTTGGAGGAAAACCGTCGTAAAGCACAGGGTACACAACGGAGACTCGCGTCAAGCATGACCACGCTCGTTGCGGAGAACGGGCAACACGAATCCCGCCGGGCGGCTTAGCGGCTTGCGATTAGTCGCCGAGGTCGAAGTAGAGCAGGTCGGAGAGCTTCTCTTCATACTGTTCACCCAGCCGCGCGTAAAAAAGTTCGCTGGCGAAAATCCAGAGCAACATGATGCCTTGCTCTGGTGGGGTTTTGAGCACGCGGGAAAGGAATTCCGCCACCACCTGCTCGTAGTTGGTCGCATCTTCCCGTGGAATGACAAAGGGTTGGCCATCCGACGCGTAGTCGCCAAGCTCCAGGTGCATGCGGTTGAGAAAACGGCGCACGTTCGCTGGGGTGGCGTGTTCGAGTTTGGAGCCGAATTCTGCGTAAATATCGTCGCGGAACTGCGTGATATCCATCGGAGGAGCCTTTCAAGCGCTGGCCGGGACGGGCAAGCGAGCCCCGGCCAGCAGGCGATTACTACCTACCCCACAGTCGGATCGATCAGGCCATAATGACCATCTCGGCGCTTATAGATCACACACACGTGATCGTTTTCGGCGTTGCGGAATACGAAAAAATCATGACCGATCAATTCCATCTCCAACGCCGCCTCTTCCGGGTTCATCGGCTTAATGGCAAAACGTTTGGTGCGGACGATCATGGGGAGTTCTTCATCGGCTTCGGGCGACTCGGGCGCGTTCGCTTGCGAGGCGGCGACGAATGATTCAGGTTTTTGCCCTTCGAGTGATTCGCGCGTGCGGGTGACAAATCGGCCTTTATAGCGCGTGAGCTGACGCTCCAGCTTGTCGATGACGAGATCAATGGAGCTGTACATGTCGGCCGAGCGTTCTTCAGCGCGAATTAGCGTACCGTCCGCCACCAGGGTGACTTCGACGATATGCTGATTGCGCAGGATGCTCTCAGTAACTTTGGCCTCCTGGACGTGATCGAAAAAACGCGACAGCTTGAGTAGTTTGGACTCAGCATATTCGCGTAATGCGGGGGTCATTTCGACGTGTTTGCCTGAAAACACCACTTGCATAAGCTACTCCTTCCACGTGACGCGGGCCATCGGGACAATGGCCTGCACTCGGCGAACCGGTCGTTCGCCCTACAACTCTCGCAGAGCGATGGGCAGGACAGATGCGGTCGCATAGGCCGCCATGCCCGCTTGGGTTCCGACAAAGCCCAACCCCTCCGTGGTGGTAGCTTTGATGGAGACTCGCTCGATCTCCAGATGCAGCGTGGCGGCGATCCGCGCACGCATGTCGGCAATATAGGGTGCAATCTTGGGCGCTTGCGCGGCGAGGGTTACATCGATGTTGTAGGGCGCAAAGCCGGCCGCCGCCAATTTTTCCTGCACCGCTGCCAGCAAGCCGAGGCTGGATGCCCCCTGATAGCACGCCGCGCTATCAGGAAAGTGTTGCCCGATGTCCCCGAGCGCCGCCGCCCCGAGTAAGGCGTCCATGAGCGCATGCGTCAGCACATCAGCGTCCGAATGCCCGAGCAATCCGGTCGGGTGGGGAATCGTCACGCCACCCAGAATCAGCGGACGTCCACTCACTAACTGGTGGACGTCATAACCAAATCCTGTGCGTGTCGGCCCGGACAGCAGACGCTCTGCCAACATCAGATCCTCCACCTGTGTGATTTTGAAGTTCGTCGCCGGCCCCTCGACCAGTTGCACCCGGTAGCCCGCGCGCTCCACCACCGCCGCATCATCGGTGACCAGCCATTGCTCGGCCATCGCGCGCGTATAGGCCGCGCGTAAGCGATCCGTACGAAAACCTTGTGGTGTTTGCGCGCCCCAGAGTTGGCGGCGATCGAGCGTTGCGTCCACATGACCATCCGTCGCCGCGCGTTTGATGGTGTCGGCAATGGGACGCGCGACCACGGCGGCGCCGTGCTGGTGCACCGCGGCGAGGCACGCGTCGATGGTCTCATGCGTAATGAAGGGGCGTGCCGCATCGTGAATGAGCACGGTGTCCGTGCCCTCGGTCAGTTGTTGTAGCCCACACCAAACCGAGTCGCGACGTTCGGCGCCACCAAGCACGACCTTTTCGGTCAGGTGGCTGGGCCCAGCCGCCACCAGGGCGCGCGCGCGTTCCATATCCGCCGGGGCCACCACCAGCACGATTTCCGTGACGGCCGGGTGGCTGCGGAACGCCGCGAGGGCGTAGTGTAGAAGTGGATGTCCCGCTAGGGGCACCCAGGCTTTACGTTCGGTATAGCCGAGCCGTGTGCCGGAGCCAGCGGCCGGTAGGATTACCGCGGTGCTCGTCGGGCTACCTCCTGCGTATTGTCAATGGCGACTTCCGCAAAGATCATTTTGCCGGCGACGGTTTGGAGGACGCTGGACACCGTGACGTTCACGGTTTCGCCCATCAGACGTTTGCCGCCTTCCACCACTACCATGGTGCCGTCATCGAGATATCCTACGCCCTGATTGTATTCTTTCCCTTCGCGGACGATGTTGATGGACATCTCCTCGCCGGGAAGCACAATCGGTTTCAGCGCATTGGCGAGTTCATTCACATTTAAGACGCGTACCCCATGGAGCTTGGCCACTTTATTCAAGTTGTAGTCGTTGGTGACCAGGTCCGTGTTGCCGAGCGCTTTTGCCAGCTTGACCAGTTTGATATCAACGCCATCTCCAGGCGCGAAGGTGACTTTATAGCGATCCATCACTGTAACAGTGGTGTCCGCCAGCTCTTTTTGCATCTGATACAAGATATCCAAGCCGCGCCGTCCGCGATTACGTCGGAGCGAGTCAGCCGAGTCGGCGATATGCTGCAGCTCTTCCAGCACGAAGCCGGGGAGGATGACGGTACCTTCCAAAAAGCCACTACGGCAGATGTCATAGATGCGGCCATCGATAATGACATTGGTATCCAGCAACTTCAACGTCGCCTGATTGTCGACGGCGTCGGCTGCCACGGCAGGGCGGGCAGTCGGATTGAAGAATTTCAATTCTTCCTTCATGCTCAAGGCAATGACATTGCCCAACCAGATAATGATGACGCTCGCCAGCAGCAGGAGCGCAAAGCGCACGAGATAATCGTCGAGATGGAAACTCCAGATGAGTAGATCAACGAGTAACGCCGGCACGAGCGACAGGATGGTGCCAAAGATGACGGCGATTTTATCTTCGATGGGGATACGGCGTAAGCTCTGTCCGATTTCCACCATGCGGCGATAGAGCATGGACCCGAGGAGGAAACCGACAAGGGCGCCAATGGTGGCAAAGGCGATCGTGGACGCGATGGCGTAGTGGGGAAACGCCTCACCCAATTGCTTCGCGTTGAGCCAGGTGATATACCAACGAGTTAGGGCAAAGCCGATCAGGCCACTGCCAAAGGCAAAGATCCCGCTGAGGACCAGCCCAAGAATGCGAACGCCTTTCATGCGCGATTTCTCCTTTATCGTAACGGCGAAGGGAGGTGGCGGCGTAGCTCAACCACTGGATTCCCCACCGTACCTGCGGTCAATGTTGCTGCAAATGATGCTGATTCAATCACAATTTAGTATAGGCTTTTTCCCGTCAAGCGTAAAGCCATTTCGGGGTGTCTTCTGTCGTGTGCATCGCACGAATCCAGAGGGTCGCGTGGGATATCGCGGAGCCCTAAGACGCCCAGCTGTGTATAACGTACCCAATTTTATGACGATCACAACACGGTGGCAGATCGCTCACTCGTTATCTCGTGCAGCAAGCCGTGAGCCACCCCAAGAGAACGGGGCAGCTTGCAGCAAGCGATGAATGAGTGATTCCTCTGACAAGAGTGGCGATACGTGAATAGTTTGGTGTGAATTGGCGCTCTCATGGCGTTATACCGCGCGCAAAGTGCCGTAGAATACACTATGGAATGCGCAAGCGTTCCTGGCGGTTTTGATTCAGAGTGACTAACGATGGCCTTGCGGGAAATAGAGAAACCGCAGGGTTGCGGAGAGGAGAAGATGATGAGACGATGGCAAAAAATGATGCTGATGGCACTCGGGACGCTGATAGCGGCGACGGCCGTGAGTGCGTATCCTAACTTGAATGCCACGACGGGGTTGGTTGGGTTGCCCACCGCTACCGAAGTGGCGCCCGGCACGCTGGTTCTGGCAGCGGATGGGCTCTTTTTTGATCGCACGCTCGTTGATGGGCGTGTCGTGTATGGCGTGACGGATCGCATCGAAGTTGGGGGTGGCGTCGTCGTGGGCAACCATACCGGGATCCTGGCCAACGCCAAGTATCGTCTCCCATTCACCCCGTTCGGCTTTACCACGGCGGTGGGGGCGGCCTTTGCCAGTGAGACAGACTCACGCGATGGCACCCAGTTGTACTTCGTCGGCACCATCCCGTTAGCGTCCATTGCGCCGTCCGGCACGCGTATTATGGGTACATTGGGCGTCGACTACACGAATTTCGATGGTGACAGTGGCCTGCGACCGTTTGCCGGCGCGCAGCTGTTTCTCGGCTCGCGCTCAGAACTCGGCGCAGAGTACGGGGTGGGCACCGGCAGTTTGGGCAAACCGGTGTCGTCCATTTATTGGCGTCAGCTCTTGACCCCACAGTGGTCGGGCCAGGTCGGCTTCACCAATATCGATCGTTTTGTCGGTCGAGATACGCACGACGTGTTTGTCGGGCTGTCCTACCTGTATAGCACAGGCAAATAACCCCGCGCCCGCATGCTCGTCCACGGCCCGTGCTCCCCTCGAGCGCGGGCCGTGGACTGTTTGGTGGCGACTGGCAGCTCGCGGAAAAAGACTGTAAGCGACTTTAGCCGTGGGCTGCTGTCGTAAAGCCAGCACCGAATAGTTGAGCAGAACAAGGAATTGCTGTGTTGATGCCGAAATAATCAAAAATCTACTGCCCCCATCTGGGGGCATTGCAGAACGGAAGGAGTCGTACAATGAAGTCGCGGTTATGTCTATTGCTCTTGCTGGTAGTAGCGTGTTCGGGGGGGTGGGCGTACCCGACGCTCTATGGCGACACTGGATTAGTCGAAGTACCCACGGCTGATACCCTGCAGAATCAGAATTTCGATTTTGCCGTGGATTACACGCAGGCTGGCACGTCGGACGCGGGTGTGCGCACCACATTGTTGCCTATTCGCTTGGACTATGCGGTCGTGCCGAATGCCGAAGTCTTTGCTTTCTATGCACACCCCACGACGAAAGGTGCCTTTCGCGCGCTGGGCGGTGGCGCCAAAATCCGCCTGATCGAAGAGAGTAAGATCGGCTATAAGCCCAGTATTGCCGTCGGTGGACGGGTTATTGATGTCTCGCAGGGGATTGAGGCGAATATCACTAACGTCTATGCCGTCGCCTCCGTGCCAGTCTTCCGTTTTGGCAGCCCATACGAACCGCAGTACCGGATTCGGCTCCATGCCGGCGTCGAGTATCTCCGCTATTCGAAGAATCTGGATGGGTCGTTTACGCGACCGTTCGCCGGCGTCAGCTTTGAAGCAGCCAATAACACGGCGGCCGTGGTCGAATTTCAACCCAAATTGGAAAAAGACGGTATCGTCTTTCGTCCGTCCACGGTGTCGGGAGCGCTCCGCTTCCCATTGACCCCGGGGTTATACATGGAATTTGGCGCCACGCGTCCGTATGGTTTCGGTGATAGCCAGGTGTCCGCTGGGCTACTCTACCATTTCGACCCTCGTGCCTCGTTAGTACGGGACAGCGACGTGCTCGGGTACTAGGCGAAACATGGAAAGGTCTGATCATTTGCACGCCACCTGTCAGTCTACTGACAGGTGGCGTGCTCGTATGGGTGGCAGAGGAGCCGCCAACTCGTGTCGCGGTGGTTGTTGTTATCCGAGCGAAATGGGTAAAATACAGAGAACGGAGACTGGAATCTCCGCGGGTGACACAATTATGCCGACAACTGCACAAACATCCTGCGCTCGCATCGTGACGGAAGCCTGGGAAGACCGCCTGTTGGCCCCGCAAGGGATGCGCAGCGCGCGGTCTCGCGGGCGGTTGCGCGCGGAAGCTCCCTGCCCATTTCGTACCGACTACCAGCGTGACCGCGACCGTATTTTGCATAGCAAGACCTTTCGACGCCTCGCGGCAAAGACGCAGGTCTTCGTGCAGCCACGCACCGATCATGACCGCACCCGGCTGACACACTCGCTGGAGGTGTGCCAGGTCGCGCGGACCATTGCGCGCGTGCTGCGCCTCAACGAGGATCTGACCGAAGCCATCGCCCTCGGACATGACCTGGGGCACAGCCCGTTTGGCCACTCGGGTGAAGAAGCATTGGATGCCGTGTACCGGGAGTATGACCCCACGGCGTGCTTTCACCATAGCGCGCAGAGCCTGCGCGTGGTGGACCTGCTGGAAAACGACGGCGCGGGCTTGAACCTGACCTGGGAAGTGCGTGACGGCATCCTGCGCCACAGTAAAGGGGCGGGGGATTGGCCGCGTACCGACCAGATCGCCGCGACGTTGGAAGGACAGTTGGTGGCTCTCTGCGACCGCATCGCCTACAGTAGCCATGATATCGACGACGCCCTGCGCGGCGGCCTGCTCACCATCGCCGATCTCCCGGCGAATATTGTCGAGCGGTTGGGGGTGACGCATTCGGAACGCTTGAGCGCCATGGTGGCGGATGTCATTGACGCGAGTGCGGAGCTCACGCTGATTCGCATGACGCCGTCGATGACGGAGTTGACGAACCA
>DASXVL010000152.1:0-14279 GCA_036504255.1 Armatimonadota bacterium
CCTTCGCGGCCTTCACGGCGGCATCCCCAATGCGCTGCCGCTGCTGCGGGGTAATCGCCACGGAGGGCGACTCCTCCAGCAGCTTCTGGTGCGATTTTTTCTGCACGGTGCAGTCGCGTTCCCCCAGGTGTACGACGTTGCCGTGTTCATCCGCGAGGATTTGCACTTCAATGTGGCGCGGCTCTTCGATGAATTTTTCCATGTAGACTTCGGGATGGCCGAAGGAGGCCTGTGCCTCGGCTTGCGCCAACGGCAAGTTGCGCACGAGTTCCTCGTCATTGCGCACAATGCGGATGCCACGGCCGCCACCGCCGGCGGACGCTTTAATCATGACCGGGTAGCCGAATTTGTGGGCAACCTTGAGGCCTTCCGCTTCGCCGGTGAGCACGCCGTTCGTACCGGGAATAACCGGAACGCCAGCTTTGCCGACCAGCACTTTCGCCTGCGCCTTATCCTGCATGCGCTCGATAGTTTCCGGTCGCGGGCCGATGAACTTCAGCCCGGCGATTTCGCAGTTTTCCGCGAAGGCGACCGTCTCGGAGAGATTGCCATAGCCGGGGTGGACTGCATCGCAACCGGTCATAATCGCCGCCGTGACGATATTGGGGATATTCAGGTAGCTCTCACGGTTGGGCGGCGGGCCGATGCAAACGGATTCATCCGCCAGCTTCACGTGCAGTGAGTTGGCGTCCGCTTGCGAATAGATGGCCACCGTGGCAATATCGAGTTCGCGGCACGCACGGATGATGCGGACGGCGATCTCCCCGCGGTTTGCGATAAGAATTTTCGTGAACACCGATCGTACTTCCCTTCTCGGTGGTGACCGTTGCTGAGAGGCTGCTTAACGATTCTAGAATTTCTCATGGCCGGGAAACGTGCAATGCACCTGACCCGTCGCCGGATCATAGGTATACGGCTGGTGGCTGACGGGACATTGCGACAACCTGTCGGCCCCGGACACGCTCGCCAATGACGACGGATAGCTCCCGGTTGTCTCATCTTTACTGGTATCGATGAGCATGCGCAGCTGGCGCATGTTCTCCTGACATTTCGAGCCCAAGGCATGTTGTACGACACGTCCGGGCAAGGTTTGCGCTGGTTCATTGATGATATGCACGCCTCCGCCCACGTCGGTATAGTGGTCGGCGGGGGCAGGCGCAGGCGCCTCGGCTTGCTTTTTGCCACAGGAGGCCAGGAGACCGGCAAATAGCAGCAAGCCGCACACCAGTAGCACTGTACGTAATAGGAGCGCCCCGTCAACGCGGGGGCGGTAACATCCCTGCTTCATCCTCACTTACCTCCTCATAAGGGCGGATGACCATGAGCGGCTGTCCATATTCGACGCCGGCGCCGTCATCCACCAAAATCCCCTCAATGGTTCCGGACACGGGGGAGACGAGATCGGTGGGTATACGCATAAGCTCAATTGAGCCGATATTTTGCCCGGCTTGTACCGAATCGCCCGGGTGGGGGGCGCGCTGCGGAAAGCCGCGGGTCGCCAGGTGGAAGATGCCCACCACCGGAGCGTTGATTGTCACGAGCTCCGCAATACCCGCTTCGACGGCCTCCGGCGCGCCCGGCGCCGGTGCGGTCATGACAGGCGCTGCCTCGCCACCGACGCGCTGTGCGGTCGCCCGCACGAGGTCGAGGGTGGCATCCTCTACCGACAGGTGCAACTCGCCTATACCCCATTGCTCCATGAGGGCGAGCAGCTCTTCGACGTCGCTAACCTGAAATGATGCAGACACGATATCCCTTTCACGCTGGTGGGCAACGCGGTCCTCCGGGTGCGGGACCGTCACACGGCGTTATTTTACCCGTTCGATATACTTGGCGCTGCGCGTATCCACGCGGATGCGGTCCCCTTCATTGATAAAGAGGGGCACGGTGATGACGGCGCCGGTCTCAATGGTGGCCGGCTTCGATCCACCAGAGGCGGTATCGCCTTTCAGCCCGGGATCGGTCTGGACCACTTCGACATCGATGGTGTCCGGCAGTTCCACGCCGAGGATGCGCTCGTTGTGAGAGATAACCATCACGTCGGAGTTGTCTTTCAGGAACTTGACCTGCGGACCGATCTGATCTTCCATTAACGTGATTTGGTCGTAGGTTTCGTTATCCATGAAGACATAGTCTTCGCCGGTGTGGTAGAGGAATTGCAGCGTTTTGCGTTCGACGCGGGCGATCTCGATGCTCTCTCCGGCGCGGAACGTCTTGTCAATCACCTGGCCGGTGCTCATTTTGCGGATACGGGTCCGCACAAACGCGCCGCCCTTGCCGGGTTTGACATGCTGAAATTCGATGATCTGATAGACATCGTTGTCGAGCTCAATGGTGAGTCCGTTTTTAAATTCGGAGGTTGAAGCCATAAAAATCCCCTTTGAGAAATCGGTGTAGTGTAGCATTCTCTGACGGGCAGCGTCAAGAAAATGCCCGAGCCACGCCTGGTGCTCACCGGGCGGAGGGTCCGGCCTGGTAGTGGCGGAGGATGTCGGCGGGGGTAAAACAACGGTCGTGAACTGCGGCGAGGTAGAGCGCGCCCATGTAGCCGCGCGTACCGTCGGAGCGGTTGCCGAGCGTGAGGGTGGCGCCGGGCAGCCAGTCGTCGGCGCGCCAGGGCAGGTCGCGGGTTTGCAGGAGCGCGCCGTTCATGTATGTGCGCGTGGTGGCGCCGTCCCAGGTGACGACCCAGTGTTGCGGGCCAGTGCGAAAGCCGTTGGTGGCGAAGGGTTTGTCGTAGTCCGCCTCGCTGTCGCTGCGGGCGCAGACGGTGAGGAATTCTCCCTGGTGCCCCACGGTGAGGTTACGTTGGTAGGGATTTTTCTCCCAGGTGAGCAAACTACCGACCCAGCGCGTGGTGGTGTTGCCGGCATTGCTTTCCATGGGGTAGATGGAGATGGTGGAGGCCCAGAGTTCGACCGTGCAGGCATGTGTCTTCTTGAGCACAAGTAACTTATCAATGATGCCGCTTTGCAACGGGGCGGCGCCGAGGACGCGCAAGCCCTGGCCCGGTAGCCACGTCCCCGGTCGGGTCGTGCGCAGATCGGCAGCGGGGGCCACGGCGCTGCGGTCATGCACGACGTTGCCGCTGCCCTCGTCAAAGCGGTAGAGTACGAGCGCGTGCGTATCGTCACGTCCGAGCGCGGGGTTGAACGCCGGGAGGTCGAGGTGAAAACTCGGCGAGCGATTCTCGCCGTCACTGGCGACCACCTGATACCAGTGTGCGCCCAGCGCGGTAGGGGCGAAGGTGAGCCGTGTACCGGTTGTGGTGACGGCCTGCCGGTCCGCGGGCGGCACCGCGCGCGGCGTCACGTCCAAGCGCACCGGCTGCCCGGTCGCGGACCAGGTATGCGGGAGGTCAAGCAGCACCGGCTGCCCGATGTTCGCCCATTCGGGGTAGCCAGGGGCGTCAATGGTGACGAGCGGGCGCGACCAGGGCTGCGGCGTGCCGGCGAAATAGAGACGGGCGCGGGCGACGACGATGCCGTTGTTCGACGTCCAGATGGCCGGAATGCCGCCTGCCAGCGGGTCGGGGTCAGTGTAGGTGAGCGCGAGATTATTTAACGCCCACACTTCGACCGTCGCCCCATGCTTGCGCAGTTCCAGCGCGTACCATTCCCGGTGGCCAGGACTCTCCCGCCCGGTGCTGGGCACGTTGATCCCCACCGAGGCGACTTCCACGCCGTTGCGCAACAGCACGGTACGCCGATTGGGAGTCCCCTGGGCATCGGGCGCGCCGAGCACGGCGGCGTAGCCCTGGCGCGGGTCGAGGCCATCGCCGCAGATGGTGAGGGCGAAGTCGCGGTAGCGCGTGTCGTAGACATCATGCTCGCGCGGGTACTCCATCTTCACGCCGAAAAAGGCTTGAAAACTGATATCGCCGGTGAAGCGTCTTTTCAGCCAGAGTACGCTGTCGCCGCGACTCCAGCCGCCAAGGAAGGACCAACCGGGCGAGCAGGCCCAGCGCGTGGTGGCCGTCCAGGTCCCCTCGCCGGCCAGCCAGTCGACGGGCGCATCGGTAAAGGTGTAATCCAGCACATTGCGTCCGAGCGCTACCACGTCGCGCGTCCGCGCAAGGGCGCCCTGTGCGAGATAGGCGGGGTGTGTGCCCGGCAGCGCGTCGGCGTTTGCGCTGAGCATCGTTTTGCCATCAACCTCCAGCCAAAGACGATTCTTCACGTGGCATAAGCGCAGGCTGAAATCCGTCCACGGCGTGAGCGAATCGCCGGTCGCGGTGGCGAGAATTGTCTCCTGCTGATAGAGCGTGTAGCTCGGCTTGGGATTGCCCGCGTTGAGTTGAACGACCGCGCGGTAGCCGGTCACGCCGCCACGCGCATCGCCGTTGAGGACCATGACCAGTTGTCCGGTGCTCTGCGTGGTCGGCTGCAGTGTCAAGGCCAGCCAATTATCGCCGTAGAATTCCTTGCGATGCACGCGCAGGCCGCGCGGCTGTGCCACAGGCTGCCAATCATACCCGCCGGTAGACCACTGCTGCATGCGTCCAAAACGATCATCCAGAAATGATTCATTGACGCGTGCAGCGCGACTCTCATCGATGAGTTCAGTCTTCAGCGTATGCCCATAGACGGTAATATCATCAAAGATGGCCGCCGTTTTTCCCTCGGCATAGAGGCCGACGCCGCCGCGGCGCGGGGTGGGGGCTTTCAGTACGAGCCGCTCTTTGCCGTCCACGGTAACGTGCAGGGTCTCGTAGCTGGAGACGACGGAGAGCTGGTACCACTGGCCGGGCACGTAGCCGCCGGCGTCCTCAGCCAGCAACGTCATCTTGCCGTTCACCAGGCGACAGAGCGCCAGACGGTTGCCGAGGGCGCCCGTATCGTTCGCCGGGCTCCAGCGCACGAGCAATCCGCTCTGTGGGGTGGGCATATTCACCACCACGCCCACCGCACCGTCGTCGGCGGGGCGCACCGCGGCGGTCATGGTGTAGTCCTCCCAGGCGGGGTTGCCCACCGTGCAGAGGGCGGGCTCACTGGTCGATTTCCCGGTCCAGGCGAAGGGGTTCTGCGCGTGATCCATAAAAATACGGCTGTAGCTATTTCCGTGTGGCTCTTCATCCCAGGCGGTCTGCAGCGCCCAGGCACCGCTCTGCGTCGCCCATGGGCTTGGCTCTCCCGGCGCGCGCATAAAATTGTCGGCGAAGACGACGGACTCCAGCCGTTGTACGCGCGCCTCCTGCACGGTCCAGCCGGCATCAGCGGTCAGCAGCGCGCGGTTGCCTGTGCCGCGTGGGATGGTGACCTGCGCGATGAGCGTGTCGTCATGCAAGACACCGAGCGACGTACCCCGACGGAGCAACATCAGGTGATACGGCGTGCCGGGGACAATACCGGAAGCCGGCACGTCACCCACGATGTTCGGCGGATCCCCTACTATGCGCAGGGACGTTTTCGTGAGCGTGACCTCAATGCCGCCGGCGCGCGTGGGGCCTTGCTCCAGCGTGAGGTGGACGACATGGGAGGCGACGAGGTTTTTCGCGGGCAGGAGCGTGAGCATACAATCATAGCGATCAGTATTAAGATCTTCGCTGATAACCGTGGCCACGGCCCTCAGCCGCGCCGCGCTCGCCAGCCAGAGGCCGCAGAGGACCAGGGCGATGCCTATACTGCGTGCGTTCATCGACATCCTCCAAGGGGCGAGGTCTCGCGACGAGACAGGCGCCATGCCGCTATTATAGCCGGATTGCCGGGCCGGGGAAAGGCGAGTGCACGTCATGCCGGAACACGTCGATTTTCGTTTTCGCGGGCAATCTGGTAGAATAGTGCTTGATTTTGGGAGCCCTTGGAGGTTGTCGTGAGCCGTATTAGCGCCCGTTTTGCCGAATGCCAGGCCCGTGGAGACGGGGCTTTGGTGTGCTATGTGATGGCGGGTGACCCGGACGCCACCCGCGGGTTGACCGCGCTGCGCGCCGTCGCCGCCGGGGGTGCGGACGTCATCGAATTGGGCGTGCCCTTTTCCGATCCGATGGCGGACGGGCACGTCATTCAGCAGGCCGCCATTCGCGCGTTGCAGTCAGGTATTCACCTGCCGGAGATCTTCGCGATGGTCCAGGCCTTCCGCGCGGACTATGACACGCCGCTGCTCTTGATGACGTACTGGAATCCGCTGTTACAATATGGCCCGGAACGCGTCTGCGCCGAGGCGAAGGCTGCCGGGGTGGATGGTTTCCTTATCTCAGACTTACCGCCGGAAGAGGCGGGGGCGTGGCTGATGGCGGCGCGCGCGGCGGGATTGGACACGATCTTCCTACTGGCGCCGACAAGCCCGGAACACCGCATTCGCCTGGTGGCGGACGAAGGCAGTGGGTTTGTCTATTGCGTCTCGCGGCTGGGCGTCACCGGCGCGCAAGCGGAGTTGCCTGCCAATCTCTTTCAATTGATCGATGAGATTAAGGCGCTCACGACGAATCCGGTGGCGGTGGGCTTCGGCATTTCCACGCCGGAGCAGGTGGCCACAGTCTGCTCGCACGCGGACGGCGCCATCGTGGGCAGCGCACTGGTGAAGATTATTGCCGATAGTACTGCGGGTGATCTCGCCATGAAAGTGACGGGGTTCGTGCGGTCGCTGAAAAATGCGACGGTGCATGTGGTACCCGTCGCGTAGCAGGTAGCCGGTCCCGGCGCATGGCGGCGGGACCGGCGAGAATGATGAAAAAACCGTGCGCCCGGCAGGAATTGCCGGGCGTCGCCTCGAAATGTATAATCCCAGGCGACCAAATTCCCGCAGCGCGGGAATCCCCGGCCTGCGGCACCCGCCATCCGGCAGTACATTCCCCGTAGGCGTTCCGCATTTCCCGTAAGTTGGGCAATAGCAGCAAGGAGTTGGTATGGCGAAGTACGTATTTGTGACCGGCGGTGTCGTGTCTTCATTGGGAAAAGGATTGGTAACAGCATGCCTGGGACGCCTGCTGCGCGATCGGGAATTCTCGGTATCCATCATTAAAATTGATCCGTATCTGAACGCCGATGCGGGCACCATGAATCCGCACCAGCATGGCGAAGTCTTCGTCACCGATGACGGCGCGGAGACCGACCTCGACTTGGGCCATTACGAGCGCTTCGTCGATATCAACCTCAGCGCGAACTCGAGCATCACCACCGGCAAAGTCTACGACGCGGTCATCCGCAAGGAACGGCGCGGCGACTACCTGGGGCAGACGGTGCAGGTGATCCCCCATATTACCAACGAAATCAAAGACCGCATTCGTGTAGTGGCCGAGCGTGATAACGCGGACGTGGTCATCGTGGAAATCGGCGGCACGGTGGGCGACATCGAAAGCCAGCCGTTCCTGGAAGCCATCCGCCAGATGCGCAAGGACGAGGGGTATGAGAACACCCTGTACATCCACGTGACGCTGGTACCGCAGGTGGGGCCATCCGGGGAGAGCAAGACGAAGCCGACGCAGCACAGTGTGCGCGAAATGCGCAGCATCGGCATTCATCCCGACGTGCTCGTCTGCCGTTGCACACGCCCACTCTCCACCGAAATGCGCGAGAAAATCGCGCTGTTCTGCGACGTGCCAAACAGCGCGGTGATCGAGAGTATCGACACTCCCACCGTGTACGCGCTGCCGCTTATCTTCGAGGAGCAGGGGCTGGCGACGCAGATTCTCAAACGACTGCAATTGCCGGCACGCACCGCGGACCACCGCGAATGGGAAGAGGTGGTGGCGCGCGTGCTGCACCCGAAGCATGCCGTGCGCATCGCCGTCGTGGGCAAGTATATGAACCTGACGGACGCCTACATCAGCGTGTATGAATCACTGCGCCATGGCGGCGTGGCGAACGAGGCGGAAGTGGAAATCGTCTGGGTGGACGCCGAAGATATCGAAACGCGCGGCGCAGAGGCGCTGCTGGCTAAATGCGACGGCATCCTGGTGCCCGGCGGTTTCGGCGACCGTGGCGTGGAAGGCAAGATCGCGGCCATTCGCTATGCGCGGGAAAAACACGTGCCGTTCCTCGGTCTTTGTCTGGGCATGCAGTGCTCGGTGATCGAATTTGCGCGTAATGTCTGTGGTTTCGCCGACGCGTCGAGCCGAGAGTTCAATCCCGAATCGCAGCACCTGGTGATCGACCTGATGCCCGAGCAACTGCATGTGGAAGACAAGGGCGCTACCATGCGGCTCGGGCTCTACCCGTGCCATATTACCGAGGGGACTTTAGCGTATCGCTGCTATGGCGAAGCCTTGGTGTACGAACGCCATCGCCACCGCTACGAAGTGAATAATGATTTCCGCGAGGCGCTGGCCGCGCACGGCATGGTCTTTTCCGGCACCTCGCCTGACGGGCGGTTGGTCGAGATGTCCGAGCTGACGGGCCACCCGTACTTTATCGCCTCGCAGTTCCATCCTGAGTTCAAATCGCGCCCCAATCGCGCACACCCGCTCTTCCGTGAGTTCATCCGCGCGGCGGTGAAGACGCACGAGCCGCAGCAGGTGATGGCCGAGCTTGTGTCAGAACGCTAAGAAACTGTTTTAAAAGTAGGTGTTTTTCCCCTATTCGACTGGCGGCCTGCCCGGTGTTCGCGCCGGGCAGGCCTTTTTGGTCAGCGAGCATCACGACTGCTCAGTTTCTCGTGCTATTATTTACCTGCCAAATCTCGCCGATCGGGCGCACCACCCTCCATATCACTGGGGAGTCACCGGTGGTGACTATGCCAGAAGACACCGCTTGCCTTGCGACTTGTGGATGCCTCATGCTATGACACCCGTTGAGTGGAGAGTTTTTCAAACAACCCCTAAATGCTGGCCGCAAATTCTCCCTCTCTCCTCTTGCAGAAGTCTCTACACTTACGACAGCTAACGTGTTATTGGCTTCTAGCCAGAAAGGAGACACTATGCGTATGAAGGCGCTCTTAGCGCTGATGGGGTTGTTGCTTGCGCTCGTGCTGATCAGTGGGTGTAACGACAGCAACAACAACAAGGTAACTGTGCAGGGTTCGGTCGTGGATGCGGGGGGGGCAGCGGTTAACGGGGCAGATGTGACCTTGCTGAATCCTAACGGCACGACATTCCGGACGGTCAACACCGGGTTAAGCAACACGTTCCGGTTCACCAACGTGCCCAAGGCGTCTGGGTACACGATCTCGGTCAGCAGCGCGGCTGGCACAGCGATCACTCCGGTGAACGTCACGGGCAACACTGTGGTTCCGCCCATCACCGTGACTCCGGCCTCGGCAACGGCATCGGTGTCCGGGACTATCGGCACCACCAATCCGACCGCGACCTACACCGTCAACATCGTCAAGGGGACCACAACCGTTGCCACCACCACCGCTGGCCCGGCCGCCATCCCCACATTCACGTTGAACAATGTGCCGGTGGATACCGGGTATATTATCGAAGTAATCGATAATAACAACATCGCCACCGATTTCGGTCCGGTCACGGTACCGTCCGGCGGGATACCGGCGGGGACCATCGACATCATCGTCAAAACCAGCGCAGAACTGACGTCTGATGGCGTACCGGTTGGCCCGAATGTGGTCGCCGCGTACACCGCCACCTCCGGTACCCTCTCGATCGATGGTGGGGCTCCCAGCGGGAGTGCCAACCCGGCATTCTTGACCGGCATCGCGGTGGGCAGCCACACAGCGACGCTCACCCCGGATACTGGTACCCCGGTCACCGTGAACTTCATTGTCCGCGCCGGCGATACCACCGTGATTCGCGCCAACGACCTACCGTAGGTCTACAACAACTTCCCTTGCCATGGGATACAACTGCCCCCTGTACCGGATTCGGTGCGGGGGGCAGCGGCATGCCTGACCCTGACAAAACGGGCGGAAGATGGTACGATACGGGCATGCCTAAGAACACTTATGTGTGCCAGGAATGCGGCTGCCAGCAAGCACGCTGGCATGGTCGCTGTCCGGATTGCGGCGCATGGAGCAGTTTGGTGGAAGAGCTGTCCATCACCGCGGCCCCGAGCCATGCCCCATCCGCCATGCCGGTACTCACGGCGTCTGCCGCCATGCCCATCAGTGATGTGCCGCCCGGAGTCGAACCACGCCGGCAAAGCGGGATCGGTGAATTCGATCGCGTACTCGGTGGGGGCGCCGTGCCCGGTTCGGTAATTTTGCTGGCGGGAGACCCCGGTGTCGGGAAATCCACTCTGATTCTGCAGGCCGCCTATGCGATGGCATGCTCCGGCCATCGGACGTTGTATGTCACCGGCGAGGAGTCGCTGCAGCAACTCCGCATGCGCGGCGAACGCCTACGCGCTATGCATGAAGAGATGCTCGCGCTGGCGGAAACTGAACTGGATCCCATTCTCCAGCATATCCAGCTCTTGCAGCCAACGATGGTGGTGGTCGATTCCGTGCAGACCACCTTTGATAGTCGCATCGACTCCGCCCCCGGCTCGGTCAACCAGGTGCGCAATACCACCATGCGTCTCATTCGCGCGGCGAAGGACTTGGGGATGACGGTGTTGCTCATCGGCCACGTGACCAAAGAGGGGCAGATCGCCGGGCCGCGCTTGCTGGAGCACATGGTAGACGTGGTGCTGGAGTTGGATGGCGACCGTGATTTCAGCTACCGGATTCTGCGTGCGGTCAAGAACCGCTACGGCTCGACGCACGAATTGGGCATTTTCACCATGGGCGATCGCGGCATGATCGAGGTACCCAATCCCTCTGCGGCATTTCTCAACGAACGGCAACTCGGTTCCTCGGGCTCGGCGGTGGTGGCCGTGATGGAGGGCACACGCTCGTTGCTGGCGGAGGTGCAGGCGTTGGTGACACCGGCGGCGGGCTTTGGCGCACCGCGCCGTAACGCCAACGGTATCGATGTACGCCGTGTCGCACACATCCTCGCCGTGTTGGAGAAGCGCTGTCACATGCCGTTGGGCCAGCAAGATGTCTTCATCAACGTACCGGGCGGATTACGCCTGGTGGAGCCGGCGACGGATCTGGCGGTGGCGCTGGCGGTGACATCGAGTTATCGCGATATCCCGGTCGCCCCCGATGTGGTCTGTTTCGGCGAAGTCGGCCTGACGGGCGAGGTGCGCACGGTCGCACATGCCGACCGACGTATCAGCGAATCCTCCCGACAGGGCTTTGCCGCCTGCCTGATGCCACCGGGAAAGACGGGCCTCAAACGCTCCAGCCTCCGTTGCGTGCCGCTGCAAAATATCGAGCAAGCGTTCGATGAAGCGTTGCGCCGCTAACTGCTCGTCCAAGTCCTGCGGGCATGACGCGCGCGTTTTTGCACGTTCCCTTGTCATGCCCGCGCGACGTTGTGCCTCATTTATTCACGCCGCGCTTTGCCGTACGGGGAACCTTAGCGTGTGAAAGGGAGGCACGCTGATGGCGAATCTGCGAGAAGTGACGCGCCCGGCGCATGGTGACAGCATCACCTGGTTCGGCCATGCCTGTTTCCGCATCACCGATGCCGAGGGGCACACGGTCATTGTTGACCCCTACATCACCCCGATCATGGGGCAATCATTGGATGGGCTCAGCGCCGATGTGGTCATCGTCACCCACGAGCATTCGGACCATAATAACGCGAGCGCGATCCGGACCCATCATCAGATCCATGCATTAAGCGCCGTGGGTGACGGGCGAGTGACACGCGTGGCTGACTCTCCCACCGGATTGATCTTCACGCTCATCCCTACCTTCCATGATGATGTGCACGGGCAACAGCGCGGGCGGAACGTCGTGGTGGAGTGGGAGGAGGGCGGCGTGACGTTTTGCCACCTCGGCGATTTGGGGCAACCGTTGACGGGGGCACAAATCGCGGCCATCGGGCGGCCGGATGTGTTGATGCTACCGGTGGGCGGCTACTACACCATGGATGGGGCGGCAGCGCGCACCGTGGTCGAGCAACTCAAGCCGAGCGTGGTCATCCCGATGCACTACCGCGTGCCCGGTATGACGCAGCAAAGTCTGCCGATTTCTACCGAGGAGCCATTTCTCGACACGCACGGCAATGCGCCATGGATCACGGTAAAGCATCTGGAAACGCCGATCCTGCTGGTGGACGCGGACCATCTGCCGCATCGGACGGAAGTTGATGTGCTCGAAGTGGGGAGAATACCATAACCGACGGCACACAAAAACACCGCCCGCCCCGAAGAGACTTCGGAACGGGCGGCAGTGTATCGTCTAGCTCTGCGTCGCGTTATTTGCGACGTTTGGAGGTTTTCCCGGCCTCGCGCGCACGCTGGATAGCTTCCGCCGAAGACGGCGGAGCCAACGACGGGGCAGACATCGTATTGTTGGAAGCGACTTGACTGCGGGACGCCTGCGGGCCGAGCGCAGCGGGTGTCAGCACGGTCCCTTCCGGCAGAATGATGCGGTCGTTCCCCTTCGACCAGCTCACGAGCAATTGGCTGGCGATGAAGATGGAACTGTAGGCTCCCACCACCACGCCGATGAGCATGGCTGCGGTGAAGTCGCGCAACGTCGAACCACCGAAAAAGAAGAGCGCGAGCAGCGTGAACAATACCGTCAACACCGTATTGACCGAGCGCGCCATCGTTTCGAGCAGCGAGATGTTCACCGTCTCGGCGAAGGTGCGACCCTTGCGCAGCCGGATATTCTCGCGGATGCGGTCGTAGATGACGATGGTATCATGGATGGAATACCCCAACACCGTCAGCAACGCCGCGATGAACGGGCTGTTCACCTGCAAGACATCGCGGAAGATGGCGAACATGCCGACCAGGATAAGCAAGTCATGCAGCAGGGCGATGATGCCGCCCGCCGAGTAGCGGAAGCCGAAGCCGCCGATATTATAGCGGATACCGATCCAGAGCATGATGAGCGCAGAACCGAGAACTAAGGCCATAATGGCCTGACTGATCAATTCGCTGGAAACCGTGCCGGTCACCACCTCGTGACTGGGTTCCGGTGAGATCTGTAATCCCGCTTTGCTGACGATAGCGCTGACCGTCGGGGTGATCGTGTCTTTGGTCTGCTGGGCGAGCAACGCGTCATTGTCCACATCCTTGGCCAGCAAGGTACGCACCAGCACCTGATCATGTTCCCCGGCAGTGGCCACCTGCACTTCGGCGCTGGTCAAGCCTTCATCTTGCTTAGCTTGACCTGCGGCTTCCAGTGCCTGCCGAATATCCTTGATGACCTGCTGCGGGTCGGAGAATTTCCCCTCCACAGTATAGGTAACCAAACCGCCACCCTTGAAATCAATGCCTTGATTCAATCCATGGGTGAACAGCGCAACCAGGCCGAGTATGAGTAGTAATCCGGAGAAGGCATAATAGATGCCTCGCTTACTTACCAGATCCCAATGACGATATCGAAAGAGGTCAACCACGACTCTCTGCCTCCACGGGGGCAAACCGCCCCGGAATAATTTACGTGCACTTTACACAGGGCGCGGGGGAGGACTCGCGTCCCCGGCCCCGCCCCGTGATAGTTTCTTACACACCGTACCAGGCCAGGTTATGTCCGGCCTTGCTGCGGATCATGAGTTTCATGAAGAGACGGGTGATGGTAATAGCGGTGAACATGGAGACCACCACACCGATGAGCAACGTGACGGCAAACCCTTTCACCGCGCCCGTGCCCAGCATGTAGAGGACGGAACCGGTGATGATGGACGCGACGTTCGAGTCCAAAATGGCCGTCCATGCGCGGGCGAAGGCGACATCAATCGCTGATTCCAGCGGTTTCTGCGTCTTGAGCTCTTCCTTCAACCGTTCAAAGATAATGACGTTGGCGTCCACCGCCATACCAATGGAGATGATGATCCCCGCGATGCCCGGCAGCGTGAGCGTCGAGCCGAAGACTTTCAACACCGCCAACGACAGGAAGATGTAGATCACCAGCGCCAGGTTGGCCATCAAACCGGGCAAGCGGTAATAAGCGATCATGAAGACGAGCACGGCGATAAGCCCGATAATGCCCGCTTTCATACTCGCGCTGACAGAGTCGGCGCCCAGTGTGGCGCTCACGGTGCGGTTCTCGACGATGTTCACTTTCACCGGCAACGCGCCAGCGTTGAGCAGCACCGCCAGGTCCTGTGCTTCCGGTAAATCCTTGAAGCCGCCGCTGATGATACCGCTGCCGTTGATCTGGCTCTGGATCACCGGGGCGGAGATAATCTTCCCGTCGAGCACGATGGCGAGTTTACGGCCGATATTGCTGCCGGTGACCACCCCAAAGCGCGTCTGCGCATCTTTCGTGCGCATGGAGAAGCTCACGGCCGGGCGGTGTTGCTGGTCGTAGGTGACGCCACTGGTCGGACTCAAATCCCGTCCGCGCACTACCAGTACGGCGGATTTCAACGCGTC
>DASXVL010000153.1:0-15251 GCA_036504255.1 Armatimonadota bacterium
GCGCAGTGCTCAAATATCTGTTTATAGCGTTGTGGAACTGTTCCCGGCTGCACGTTAATGTTAAGCATCCTTGAGAAAAATGCCATCCACTTGCAGCATTCGACCTGCTGCCGGATCAATGACACAACGTTCCACCCAGCACAGGTTAAAGCCCAACTCTCCCAGGAAGCGACACATGTCAAGGTAAAGCGGTTGATGTTCATACATGGACGTCAGCGACAACTCCGCCTCGACCACCCGCACCTGCGCAAGCATCGCCCCTGCGCCTTTCAATACTTCCTGCTCGTATCCTTGTACATCAAGCTTGAGATAGACACGGTCGTCGCTACTCAGCAGTTCGGCACGCAAGCTGTCCAGTGTGCGTACAGGCACACGGATATCCGACACTGTGCGGGAATTCGGCGCGTATTGCGTACTCTGCGCCGTCACCGGTAGCAGCGAACTCGATACTAAATTCTCCGCAACGTGCATGGTCAGTTCTGCCTCTGTGCTGCCCAAGGCATACGGAAGGCATTGTCGCCGTTGATCGCGAGCCGCCGTGCGCTGCAGCACGGAGAAGGCTTCCGACAACGGTTCGAATGAGATGATCCGCCCGGTGTAGCCGAACGCGCGTAACTCGCGGGCATATTGCCCGATGTTGGCGCCGACGTCAAACACGACAGAGATCTCCTCCTGCTGCAACAAGGTGCGTCGTGCATGCTGGATACTATTTGTCACACTGCGCATGTCGAAACCGATCTGCAACAATGCCTCACGTACCAGGTCTTTAAATGCGCTCATAGTAGCTAATACTCCCTCGGCGCCAACGACCATTGGGTATACTGGTAATCACTGTTTCGTTCCAATCAGCTAACCCCCTCTTTCATTCGTCGCAGTCGGCCCAGGGTGTCTCAGCAAAGCGAGCATACGGAATGCTACATAGATAATATGTTTGCCATCTAGCAGCAGTAGCATACCGGTGTATAGCAGCCAGGCAAGGACCATGCCCAGCGCCAGGGTGATTGGGGTATGTACGGATATTCCAATTTGCCGCAGCCCATAATACGTACCCGCATAGGCTACCCCTGCCGCCATCAACGGTATACATATCGGGCGCAGAATATTGACACCATGCAGATGTCGCCGCAACTCCAGCCATGTTCCCAGGGTTCCCAGCCACATGATGATTGTAATCATGGCATAACCGTTCGCGCCGAAATGCGATATTAACGGGTAGGCCAATGCCCAGGAGACGATAAATCCATAACTCGTATATTTCAAAATGAGACGAGTCTGCCCCATGCCCTTTAATACGGGTGCGATCGCCTGGGAAACCCCTCCAAAAACCATATTGCCAAGCATGAATATGCGCAATACCGGGATGATTGCCAGCCACTTGGCGGTAAAAAAGAGTTGCAATAGTTCTGCGGTAAATAGGAGCAGCGGGAGGTAGAATAACTTGTCCAGCATGCTCCCCCAGTAGGCCGCTTCTTCGACAATCGCCCGCACCTTCTCCAGATCATCCTGGATCTTAGCGACAAAGGGAAAGAATATTTTATTAACGACCGGTCCGAGGATGGTCAACGGGAAGCCGGCAATAAAAATGGAGCGATCGACAAATCCGACGGTGGACAAACCAAGTAAGCTCCCGACGACAACGGGATTAATGAAGCTGTACAACGAAATCAATAGTGAAGGCAGATAGTACTCGACACCGAACTTGATACCTGCACGAAATTCCGGGGTCAGGCGAAATCGTCGCGGACGGAAACGCCAGGGGGCAAGGCGCTGGGCCAACAGGCACCCCACGGCGCTTTTGGTCAACCAGCCGAAGAGAATACTCCACGGACCGCAGCCCAGGAAAGCCAGCGACAGCGATACCGTGGTCTGTGCGACCGCCTCGGTTAGTTCGATGAACGCGATTTTATGAAAAAGTAGACTGCGCTCCAGCCGGATATAGGTACTGGCACGCAGTACATTCAACGGGATGGTGAAGAGCGCGATCCAAACGAATCCGGTGACTTTCGTTGCAACACCGGCCATCGCTAACCCGAGTAGGACAAACGTAAAAAGCGTATGCAGCGCGGCATAGACGCTCAACTGGAAGGTGGCGACTTCCGCCAGCGTCTCGTCGCTGGGATCGTGACGCTGCTGAATCAGGTAGACCCCTAGCCCACCCTCCGCCAGTAGCGCCAGGAAGGTGAGGACAGTGGCGGAAGTGGCGATGTAGCCGAAGGCCTGCGGATCGAGCAAACGTATCAGCAGGATGTTGGCGAGCGCACTGATCGCCGTCACCACCACCTGCCGGATGGTATAGGCCACCGCGCCGGTCATGACGCGCCGTTTCGCGGTGGTCTGCGCTACCTCATTCGTTTCAAGTTCCACGCGGGTACTGCTCTCCCGGCAGTGCTATGGCTGCCGCAACTGGCTCACCGCCAGCAGAGGGTGTTTCCAGCACTGGCGACTCGACGAAGGTACCGCCGAAAATCTCCTCCTTCAGCTGACGATGGAGTTCCCGCACATGAGCTAGGGTGACTCCCTCTTGCTGCTCCCAAATCTTGAGCAGCGTATTGAATTCCATCTGCGCCAGCCACATCGAATTGCAGAAGCCTATCATTCCGGAGCGATATCCCTGCCCGGTCAGGTATTCTGCGAGGAAGCGCCGGAATGAGCGCCAGAGTATGCGGCTTGGGCGTACGCGCTCGCCGTCGCTGAATCGTTCGCGCGCCTCGATGCTGCCATATGCATTCATCGCGCGCACCGACGCTTCGGCATCATAATCGCGAAATTGCCAGATCATCAAGTCATCCTCGACAGGGAGGATGTAGATCTGTTCGTACGGGATATTGAGGACCGTTTCGTGATGGATGCGCGTTTGCGAAAAGTCGAAGGCGTCTTTGTGCGCGAATGGCGCACAATAGCGAATGGCATGTGGGGAGATTCGCTGCTGATTGGTGAAGGGGTAAGTGCGCGGCCGGTGGGTCCAGACCCCGTTGGAAATCGATTTTCGCGCAGGCAGCACGGCGCGGTAGCGGCCTTGCTGAATGGTGTGCACGAAGGTATCATGCAGGCGCTGTGGAATCATTTCACCACAGCCTCTGATCAGCATCCAGTCGGTCGGTGTATTAGCGAGCATGCATTCATACGTCGAGCGATCCCAATAACCGATATTCTTCTGTTGAAATATTCGGTCGGTATACCGCGCGGCAATCTCCAGCGTGCGGTCGGAACTAAAATTGTCGACGATGACGATTTCCGCCTTGCCGAACACGTTGCGCAAGGCGTATTCGATTCGCCGTTCTTCATTATAGGTGCCGAAAACGACTGTATAATCATGCATGATAGATGACCACCGGTCCTTGTTATCGCGTGATGAATCCTTGTGTGCGTCGTTGCTGCCAGAGCGCGAGAAGCCATTTCGGTCAACGCAACGTAGCCAATGACCGGCAACTGGCCGTCATGCCATCCCCCGCACAGCGCGAATCGTCCGCACCAGCCCGTCTGCCAAGGAGATCTGCTGCCGCAAGCCAAGCTCCTCGCGTGGCCGTCGCGTGGACGGGACATACCGCGACGAGGCCGCACCGTCGCAAGCAGCTTGAGCGACGATCACCGCGGGTGGCGGCGAAAACTGTTGCGCCACGGCGCCGGCAAGCCCGGCAATGCTGATGGCTTCCTCCGACCCGACGTTATACGGGCGGCAGGAGACGCCATTGAGCAGGATAGTCCATAACCAAATCGCCAAATCAGCGGCATATAAATATGCACGATAGGGCGTCCCATCGCCGTTGACGGTGATCGGCCCTCCCCGGAGGGCATCGCGGATGAAGTTGCCGGCGGCATAGTGGGTATCCAACGGCAGACCCGGGCCGACGAAGGCAAAACCGCGAGCGATCTTGACCGGTATGGCATATTGTTGGGAGTAAAGCGCACACAGCAATTCGGCGGCGCGTTTTCCTTCACCATACACCGACACCGGGTGCAGCGGATTCGGGCCGCCGCGGTAGTCTTCCGGCATGCCGGCGAGTTCCGGTGGTTGCACACCATACACTGCGCCTGAACTGATGAATAATAATCCGCGCAGGTGTTGGCTTTTTGCGAAATCCAGTACCCGGCGCGTGCCTGACACGATCACGTCCCACATCCCCAGCGGATCTTCGGCAATCAACCGGGCACTCGCTGAGGTTGCCCCGTGGATCAGATAGTCAAACGCGCGGTCAGGGAACGGGAAGCTGCGGATATCGCCCGCGAGAAAGTCGAACATGTCCTGCTGGGCGAGGTGTGGGTGCGCAACGAGAAACGCCGCCGGGTCGCGCGTCAACACGGTGACGTGCAAGCCGAGTGCCCACTGCTGATTCGCCGCCAATGCGCTTTCCAGCAACCAGCGTCCGAAAAAACCGGTGCCCCCGGTGATGAACACATGCGCGCCGCGCAGGTGTTGCCAGAGGTCACCGGTATGCGTGAGGATATGTGCCAGGTCTGCGGGCGGCAGTTTACACATGGCGCGCCTCGCCGCAATAGGCGTAGAGCGTGTCGAGCACATAATCGAGCATCGCCGTGGTCAGTCCGGGGTAGACGCCTAACCAGAAGACTTGCGTCATGACGATGTCCGTGTTCGGCAAGGCGCCGATCACGCGGTGCGGGATGTTGCGGTAGGCGGGCTGACGCAGCAGGTTGCCACCGAAGAGCAGGCGGGTGCCGATACGCGCGTCCGCCAGGTGGCGCAGCAACTGCTCGCGCGTGAAGGGCGCTTCCGGGCGCACGGCCAGTGGGAAGCCGAACCAACTCGGTTCGGCCTGCGGCGCGGCCTCCGGCAACAGGAACCATGCGCGTAGATCGCGCAAGCCGTCGTATAAATACTGGAAATTGCGTTGACGCGCGGCAATAAAGCCCGGCAGCTTGGCCAATTGCGCCAACCCCACGGCGGCCTGCATCTCCGTCGCCTTCAAGTTATAGCCCACATGCGCATAGGTGTATTTATGATCATAGCCGTCGGGGAGTTCACCGAGTTGCCAGTCGAAACGGCGGCCACAGGTATCGTCGCAGCCGGGAGGGCACCAGCAGTCACGCCCCCAGTCGCGGAACGATTCGACGATCCGGCGCAGGGCGGCGCTCTGCGTGGTGACGCACCCGCCTTCCCCCATGGTGATATGATGCGCAGGGTAGAAGCTGTAGGTCGCCAGATCGCCCAGAGTGCCGACGGGCTGCCCGTCATAGCGCGCGCCCAAGGCATCGCAGCAATCCTCGATCACCCAGAGCCCATGCCGGTCGGCGAACGCGCGCACGGCCGCCAGGTCGAAAGGGTTGCCCAGCGTATGGGCAAGGATAATCGCCTTGGTGCGCGCCGAGCGTGCCGCCTCCAACTGCGCCACATCGATGTTGTACGTCGGGAGGGTGACGTCGACGAAGACCGGAACGCATTGCTGCTGTAGGATGGGGTTCACCGTGGTGGGGAATCCGGCGGCGACGGTGATTACCTCATCGCCGGGTTGCAGTTGGCGCTCCTTGAGGGTTGGCGAAGTCAAGGCGGCCAGCGCCAACAGGTTCGCGGAAGAGCCGGAGTTCACGAGCAGCGCATATTTCGTCTGGCAAACGGCGGCGAATTCGCGTTCGAATTGGGCGGCGAATCGTCCGGCGGTCAACCAGAAATCCAGCGCGGACTCCACCAGCGTTTGTACCTCGACACCGTCAAATACACGTCCGGCCACCGGCACCATCGTCTGCCCAGGTTGAAATGTCTCCGGGACGAATGCCTGCGCGGCATACGCGCCGACCAACGCCAATATTTCGTCCCGCATGTCGTTGTGGTCAGTCATGGGCGAAAAATTCCTGATACCAGGCGATGGTACGGGCCAGACCTTCATCGAGAGTAAAGCGCGGCGACCATCCCAGGCGGGCACGCGCTTTTGCGGCATTCAAATACTGACAACGGATCTCGTTGCTCGCTTGATTGAGCACCAGGGGCTCGATGTCGGCGTGCATCAGTGCGAGCAGGCGAGAGACCAGCTCCAGCACGGTCAGCTGGATTTCATTGGAAAAGTTGAAGGCTTCCCCGCGCAACTCCGGCTGTGTTGCCAAGCGTTGCGCCAGCAGCAGATAGGCGGCGACGCCATCTTCGACGTAGAAATAATCGCGCACGAATTGCCCGTCGGAGCGAATGGTCGGCTGTTCTCCGCGCAACACCGCGCGCAGGACGCCGGGGATCAGTCGGTTCCAATTGAGATCGCCGCCGCCGAAGAAATTGCCGCAACGTGTGATGGCAACCGGCAAATCGTAGCTGGCGGCATATGCCTGCGCAAGCAGATCGGCGCAGGATTTGCTCACATCATAGGGGTGGCGGCCCTGCAGCGGGGTGCTCTCGTCGTACGGCAGGATCTCCTGGTCACCATACGCTTTATCTGACGACGCGAGGATAATCTGCTGCACGAGCGGGTGGCGGCGGCAGGCTTCCAGCAGCACCCACGTGCCCTGGATATTCGTTTCGAAGGTCGAGATGGGACTGCGATTAGCGACACCGACGATGGTTTGCGCCGCGAGGTGAAACACTGTGTCGATTTCGTATTCCGCGAGGGTACGCTCCACCAGCGCCTGGTCGCAGATATCGCCGCGCACGACCTTCACCCGGTCCAATGCACCGGTGCGCACCGCCTCCGATTGCGGCGACCAATCGCGCACCAGGCAAACGACATCCGCCTGCTGTGCCAAGAGTTCCTTTAGCAGCCAGCCGCCGACCAAACCGGTTGCACCGGTAACCAGTGTCGGACGATCACGCCAGAAATGCGCCGGCGAATCAGACATGGGTTAACTCCTGCTGCCACACCGCCCAGGGTGCGTCGCCGCTTTTCCACAAATCATTGAGAAACAGGTATTCCCGGTACGTATCCATGGCGTAAAAGAAGCCCTCGTGCTGGTAAGGCATCAGTTGTTGCTCACGCGCCAAGCGTTCCAACGGCTCGCGCTCGAAAACGCAGTCGGCCTCCGCACTGACATAATCGAGAACGCCGCGCTGGAAGATGAAAAATCCGGCGCTGATCGAACTGGACACTTGCGGTTTTTCGGTGAACGCTGCGACATGCCCCTGCGCCTCGTCAATTTCGACAATGCCGTAGCGGAGCTGCGGCCGCACCGTTGTCACGGTACCTAGCCGACCATGCGCCTGGTGAAACGCCAGTGCCTTGGCGATATTGACATTGCTCAACCCGTCGCCGTAGGTGAGCATGAAGGTGTCGCCGGTCAAATAGCGTTCGACACGTTTCAGACGCGCGCCGGTCATCGATTCGATGCCGGTATCGGCCAGCGTCACGCGGAAGCCTTGCTCGTCATGCGCCTGGTGGTAGTGGATGGTGTTTGCGTCGCGTCCGAGGTTGATGGTGAAGTCGTTATTCATCGCCTCGTAGTTAAGGAAGTACTCTTTGATCATATTGCCGCGATACCCGAGGCAGAGCACAAAATCGCGAAAGCCGTAATGGGCATACAATTTCATGATGTGCCAGAGAATCGGACGTCCCCCAACATCAACAAGGGGCTTGGGGCGGTATTCGGTTTCCTCACGGAGGCGCGTTCCCTGTCCGCCGCACAAGATGACGACTTGCATCATTCGTACTCCCTGTTTGTGCCGGCGTCGGTAATCAACGCCTGCGTGGAACGATGAGCAGCGATCCGCTATGCTGCTCGGCATCATACACGCATGGTTCGCGCTGTGCAATCGCGCGACCGCCGCGTCGGAAATTGGAGGATTTCCAGCAGGCAGGTCGATATAATACCCGTAAAATTAGTATAGCATGTACCATCGCCATTGCCAATCTTCATGGCATGCTGGCCGGAGTCTCTGCACCCGGGGTAGCGCACGAAAATTTCAGAGCAGCGGCAGGTCGTTTGCCTTGACTTCGGACGCCCGAGGCGGTCTGGGTGTCGAGAGTCGCTCGCCCAAGTTGGCTACGCCCTGTACGGCAGGGCTATTCCTGGTCATTGCCCGCTGCCTGGCCAAGCCGTCTTCTCGCTGAAGGAAGCCACCTTTGCGAAGGGCGCAGAATTCGAGTATAATTTTTCCGATTTCGTTTAATGTAAGGATACCCCTCATGGCAGAGTACGAACCGATAATTGGTTTTGAGATCCACGCGGAACTCGCAACCCATTCCAAAGTCTTCTGCGGATGTGGCACCGAGCCGGGTGCGCCGCCGAATACCCATACCTGCCCGGTGTGCCTGGGGTTGCCCGGCGCACTCCCGGTGCTGAACAAAACGGCCATGGAGTACGCGATCAAGGTCGCGCTGGCGTGCCATTGCCAGATCTCGTCTCCCGCCATCTTCGAACGCAAAAACTACTACTATCCCGACCTACCGAAAAATTATCAGATCTCGCAGAAGCGCGCCCCCTTCGGCGTCGACGGCTGGTTCGACTATGAAGTCAATGGCCGGACCATGCGTGCGAGTATCGTCGATATTCACCTTGAAGAAGATGCCGGCAAGCTCGTGCACCCTGAAGAGCGCGGTGGTAGTGGGTATAGTCTGGTCGATTTTAATCGCGCCAGCGTCCCGCTGCTGGAGATTGTCTCCGGCCCGGATTTGCGAAGCATCCCCGAAGCGGAAGCCTATATGGCGGCGATGCGTCAATTACTGCAATACCTTGGCGCCTCCGAAGCGCGCATGGAACTGGGGCAAATTCGTTTCGAGGCGAACGTCTCCGTGCGCCCGAAGGGCACAACGACGCTGGGCAAACGCGTGGAGATGAAGAACCTCAACTCCTTCCGCACGGTGACCCGCGCGGTCGAATATGAAATTGCCCGCCAGACGGAAGCCTACGAACGCGGCGAGGCGGTGGCCCAGGAGACGCGTCTCTGGGATGAAGTGCGCGGCATCACGCTGACGATGCGCAGCAAGGAAGAGTCGCACGATTACCGCTACTTCCCTGACCCTGACTTGCTGCCCATGATCTTCACCCAGGAGTACCTGGACGGGGTGCGCGACAGCCTGCCCGAATTGCCTGCCGCACGCCGCCTGCGTTTTATGGAGACGTATGGACTGCCCGAATATGACGCCGGTGTGCTCACGGCAGAAAAAGCCCTCGGTGATTTTGTCGATCAGACGATGGCGCTGGGCGTGCCCGCGAAAGTGGTGTCCAACTGGGTGATGGGCGAAGTCATGCGCATGCTCAATGAGAAGTGCCTCCCGCCGGAAGAGATCCCGATTACCCCGCAGCAACTCGCCACGCTGATTGGCTTGATGGAAAAGGGACAAATCAACGCCAATCAGGCCAAACAGGTTTTTACTGAGATGTTTGAGAGTGGCAAGGCCCCGGAAGAGATTGTGAAGGCACGCGGGTTTGCACAGATTTCCGACGTGAGCGCGCTCGATGCCATTATCGATCAGGTGCTCGCCGCAAATCCCGAGCCCGCACAGCGCTATGCGGAGGGGGAAGACAAACCCTTGGGCTTCCTCGTCGGCCAGATTATGCGGCTCTCCAAAGGCCAGGCCAATGCGCCGCTGGTCAATGAACTGCTCCGCAAGAAGCTGCGCGGCGCATAACCTCGCATGACCATGTACAGGACGGGCCGGGCATCCAGATGGAGCCCGGCCCGTTTATGTATTCATGGCGGCAACCCGATTAATCGAGCTTCGCCTGATAATCGGCAGCGCTCAACAACCCCTCCGCTTCAGCGGGGTTGGCCATTTCCACTTTCACCATCCAGGCGTCGCCATACGGGTCGGCATTGATCTTGCCCGGTTCGTCCATGAGCGGCTCATTCACCTCGACAACTTTCCCACTGATGGGAGTGTAGACATCAGAGATGCTTTTCACTGATTCAACGCTGCCCATCACTTCGCCGGTGGTCACGTCGTCGCCCACCTGGGGCAGATCGAGGTAGACGATTTCGCCGAGTTGTTCCTGCGCATAGCTCGTGATGCCGACCACTGCGACATTGCCCTCGACGCGTACCCACTGGTGCGTTTCGGTATACTTCAAGTTATCGGGGTTCATGTAAACGTTTTCCTCCTTACCATGGCGTATGCCATTTAATTCATACAACAAACCGGGCGATTTTCCTTCTTAGAAATTGTCTAAATCGTATCTGACCAGAGTTTGCGCCGAGATTTCCCCGCCTGCCCGTGGGGAATTTCCGCCAGTGTCTGAGGACATACATGCCAGGGAATTCCCCACGGGCAGGCGAGAAAAGATCAAGCGACGTCGGTCAGATACTTTTTAGACAGTTTCTTAGCTTTGCGAAAGATTCGTCTTACGGTACAATAATAAGCATGTCGTCAATAAATACCGCGTTAGTTGATGTCCATGTGTTCTGCCGCGAAAGCGGACGGACCCTTTACCTGCTGCTGCACCGTGCCCCGGAAAAACGCTATGCCGGGCTCTGGCGCATGGTCGCCGGCAAAGTGGAGGCGGGTGAACGGCCCCTGCACGCCGCGTTACGGGAATTGACCGAAGAGACCGGCCTCACCGCGCAAGCTGTCTGGTCGCTCGATTACCTGCACACCTATTATGATCCGCAGCAGGATACGTGTAATCTCATCCCGGTGTTTGCCGTGGAGGTAGCATCATGCCAGCAACTCACGCTGTCGGAGGAGCACGACGCGTCGCGGTGGATCATGTATGAGCAGGCGATGGAGATCTTGCGTTGGCCTGGGCAGCGCGAGGGCCTACGCCGGACGCATGAAGACATCGTGACCGCGCTCGACCGGGGCGCGGCCTTCAGTGTGGCGCTCGATGCGTGATCGTCGTGCCGAGGAAGCCTTATGCGCCGAGGACGTGGCGACCCCGCCTGAATTTCGCTTTTTCTGGTTTTCCGGCCATTGGCCTGCCACCTTCCGCGCGCTGCGCCACCGGAATTTCCTGCTATTTTGGAGTGGCCAACTCATCTCGCTGATCGGCACCTGGATGCAGACGGCGGTGCAAGCGATACTCGTCTTTGAATTGGCGCGCAAGCAATTCGGCCCGGCAAATACGGCCTTTTATCTCGGCCTGATCAGCGCGCTCTCCAGTGCCCCCATGTTGCTCTTCTCGCTCTTCGCCGGGGTGCTTGCTGACCGGATGGATAAACGGCGTATTGTCATCCTCACCCAGAGTGCTTCCGGCGTGCTGGCATTCGTCATGGCAGTGCTTGTCGGCACCGGGCACATTCAACTCTGGCATGTGGCCATTCTGGCCACGCTCCTTGGCGTGGTGAACGCCTTTGACATGCCGACGCGGCAAGCCTTTGTCAAGGAGCTGGTCATGCCGGGAGATCTGCTCAACGCCATTGCGCTCAACTCATCGATCTTTAATGGCGCGCGTATCGTGGGGCCAGCCGTCGCCGGCTTACTCATCTATCAGCTCCACCTGGGCATTTCCGGTGTCTTCTACGCGAATGCCATCAGCTACATCGCCGTCATTGCCGGGCTCGTCGCCATTCACCTGGTCCCCCACCCCGCCGCCGCGAGTAATGCCAATGTCTGGCAACACCTTCAGACGGGATTTCGCTATGTCATCGGCAATCCGACTATACGCATCATCCTGCTGCTAATGGGGGTGTACAGTATATTTGGTTTTTCCTACATCGTCCTCATGCCGGTCATCGTGACCGATGTTTTGCATCAAGCGCCCAACTGGTATTATGTGCTGCTGACGATCAGCGGTTTCGGGGCGCTAGTCGGCGCGCTCCTCCTCGCGACGCTGGCCGACCGCTTGAATAAAGGCCGCGTCCTCCGTGCGAGTGGCATCGTGTTCTCCGCAGGCCTGATCGGATTTAGCCTGAGTCATTCGCTCGCGCTATCCGCCGTGATGTTAATGTTTGTCAGCGGCGGTTTGGTCGTCGGCAGCGCCAGCATCAACAGTTTGATTCAGGAAATCGTCCCGGACCAGTTACGCGGACGTGTCATCAGTATGTGGACATTTATCTTTGCCGGCTTTATGCCCCTCGGGGCGCTGTATGCGGGAATGGTGGCGCATCTCACCTCACCGACCTTCCCTATCCTACTTGGCGGCATTATCTGCGTACTCATGATCGGACTGCTGTCACTGCGCACTCCCTGGTTGTGGCGGCTCCCGTGAGGTAAGGCACATTAAATACTGTTCCAGGGGTGTTCCTTATCGTTCGATAATCTTTTTTTGAAATATCCGCTCCCTTTGCAGGACTTTCGCCAACAGGCAGGAAAAGTAAATACTGTATCTTTCCCAGGAGGCACGACAATGATCAAAGTCTATTATGATGATGACGCGGACTTGAATCTGTTGGAAGGTTCGAAGATCGCCATCATTGGCTATGGTGCGCAGGGCCGCTGTCAGGCGCTGAACTTGCGCGATAGTGGTGTGGAAGTCATCGTATCTGAGCTGCCCGGCACCGTCAACTATGAGCAAGCGGTCGCGGATGGGTTCCAGCCGGTTACCGCGGTCGAAGCGGCCAAAGAGGCGCTGCTGATCCAGATGCTGGTGCAGGACCACGTGCAACCGTATGTGTACAAGGCGATTGCCGAGTACCTGACCGAGGGCAAGGGCCTGATCTTCTCACACGGCTTTAATATCCATTACAGCCAGATTGTTCCGCCGAAGAATATCGACGTCTTCATGGTGGCTCCCAAGAGCCCCGGTACCCTGGTGCGCAGTGAATACGAAGCGGGCCGTGGTGTGCCCTGCCTGATCGCCGTATATCAGGACTACACCAAGAAGGCGAAAGATCTGTCGCTCGCCTATGCCAAGGGCATCGGCGGCACGCGTGCCGGCGTGATTGAGACCACCTTCGCGGAAGAGACCGAAACGGACCTCTTCGGCGAGCAGGCTGTGCTCTGCGGCGGTGTCTCCGAATTGGTGCTCGCCGGGTTCGAGACGCTGGTGGAAGCCGGTTATCAGCCGGAGATGGCCTACTTCGAATGCCTGCATGAATTGAAACTCATCGTGGACATCATCTACTCCAAGGGCATCTCCATGATGGATTACGTGGTCAGCGACACCGCCGAATATGGCGACTACATCGCCGGCCCACGCGTGATCAACGAAGAGTCACGCGACGAAATGCGCGCCTTGCTGCTTGAAATTCAAGACGGCACCTTCGCGCGCAACTGGATCCTGGAGAACCAGGCCGGTCGCCCGCATTTCCTGGCGATGCGCAAAATGCGTTCCGAACATCCCATCGAGGAAGTCGGCAAGCGCCTGCGCGCCATGATGCCGTGGATGCGCGAAGAGAAATAAACCGTCACAGACGACGATTTCCCCCCAGCGCCGGTCGGTTTTTACCGACCGGCGCTTTTTTTGTTCAGTCGCCACGCCATTTGCTCACCCCACACACAGTATTGCCGAATCTCACACCGCCATGCGTGCCCACAACCGCGTTAAGTAAATGGCAACCCTACACCAATCACTGAAGGAGGAGCGTAATGGCAAAACTATCTTGGCTTATGGGCGTGGCGTTGATAATTTGTCTGTGCGGCACGACGGGCGTGTTGGCGCGTCAAAGTCGCACCGTCAATCTGACGTCGTACCTACAAGCAGAGCAGAATGAAGTGGCGCTGTTAACGGCGCAGGCGAATTATCTGACGCAACAGGGCGACCCATTGGGTGCGGGCGTGCTCGCGAGCTACATTCCTGATCACCGAACACAGGCAGCGCAGCTCGCCGCACAGATCACCGCACAAGGCGGGAATCCTGTCATGGTACCGTCGAACGCACAGCCGTTCCTGGGTACACGCGACGCGATACTGAGCCACGATTTGAACGAGCACCAAAAGGCGCTGGCGTCGTACCAGAATCTGCAGCGCGACAGCACCGATCCGGCGATTCAGCAGTTGGCGATGATGGGGCTCAACGGGGCATCACGGCATTTTTCATCGCTGCAAGTGGCGCAGGCGGCCACCAGTAGCTCGTCGCGTACGGTGATGACGGGGCTGCTCGCGGCGTTGACCTTGGAGCAGGCCATGACGGCGGACCTCCAGATGCAGGCTATGCGTCTGACAGCGTTGGGGGATACCACGACGGCAAATACGCTTATGTCGCTAGTGCCGCAGCACCAGACGCAAGCGGCCAACATTGCCAACCTCATCACGCAAATGGGCGGCAATTCTTCACGAACTACCGTACCGCAGGCCGTTGCCCTTGCCACCCGCGACCAGATCATCGCTCATGAGAGCATCGTGAATACGCAACTGGTGAATACCTACGCGCTGCCCCTCGCCGGCGTGCCGACGAGTCCGTTGCGCACGATCGCCATGCAAGGCCAGAGCATTGCCCTGGCAGGCCTGCAACAATTCAATCGCCCATCGACCGTTGTGTCCACGAGGTAATCGCCGATGCGACACCTTATCTCCATAGCACGTTAGCACAACGCATAGGCTTCCGCAGATAACGCGGGAGCCTATGCCGGTAATTTGATCACGTAGCCGGGATGGCAATGCAGGTGCAATCGGGGAGCGCTATCGCCGTCAACGCGCCTCCGTAGACCGCGCCGGTGTCCACGTTAATACGATGTGGCAGGATGTCCGGCGCCAAGCCGTCGGTCGGCGTATGCCCATGAATGACCCGACGTCCCCAGTCATAGGTGGATTGTAGAAAAGGATCGCGAATCCAGAGGAGATCATCGAGGGTTTGTTCCGCCAGCGGCACGGCGGGACGTAGTCCCGCGTGGACGAAAATATAATCGTCGGTGGCGAGGTAGGGCACGGTTTGGCGAAGAAATGCCACGTGCTCTGCTGTCGGACGGCCCGCATAGCTGTCCAGCAATTGCAGCCCGCCGTTACGCAACCAAAACTGCTCCATGACGCGGTCCCCGTCCAGCGCCGCCAGCAGCATCGCTTCATGATTGCCGCGCAAAAAATGGCAGCTACGTTCCATGGCTAAGCGCGATAAGCAGTCAAGCACCGCTCTCGATCCCGGCCCGCGATCGATATAATCCCCGAGGAAAACCAATTCCCCCTGGCGTGGGAGACGGGATAACAGTTTGCCTAACAGCACATCCGTCCCGTGAATATCGCCGATCGCAATGTACTCCGGCATTCCGCTACCTCGCCGCATCTGCGTGCCGACACTATCTTACACCGAAATGCGCGCGCTGGCCGTTAACTCTTGCACCACATAATGCGCGGTCAGTAAGCCGACCATGCCAGGCAGCATACCCATGCTGGGCAGTACACGGCGCTGGCGTCCGCGTTGCAGATATGCCTCGGCCTGCTCTTCCCCCACATCGTCCGCGGCGAATGTATCGCAAGGTGGTTCGCTCGAATAGATGACCGGGATCGCTGCGCTGATACCACGCTTGCGCAATAGTTTCCGCACCTGCCGCGCCAGGGGACACCCCGCCG
>DASXVL010000154.1:0-5398 GCA_036504255.1 Armatimonadota bacterium
ACCCGGCATTATGACGGCAAGCCCGACCGACCGTACCGGGGCGACTTTGAAATCTCCCTCCGCAACGACGGGCTCACGGTCGTCAATAGCGTCAACCTGGAGGACTATCTCTGTGGCGTCGTCTCCTCGGAAATGGGAGCCGGTTACCCACCGGAAGCCTTGAAAGCGCAAGCCGTCGCCGCCCGCACCTACGCCGTCAAGCACCTCGGACGTTGTGCCGCGCAAGGCTTTGATCTGGATGACACGCCACGCTGTCAGGTGTACGGCGGCTATCTGAGCGAAGACCCGCGTACCACAAAAGCCGTGAACGATACCGCGGGACAGGTGCTCACTTACGACGGCCAATTAATCGACGCCGTCTATTCCTCCACCTGTGGCGGATTCACCGAATCTGCCGAGGACGCTTGGGGAAAACGTGTCCCCTACCTGGTGAGCGTTAATGATGCCGACGCCGATACGCCAGTGCAAGCGCCGCAAAGCGAGGCGGAGTGGGCCACGTACTGCAAATCCGCACCATCGCTGAATTGTCTGCAGCCCAAGTATGCAAAAATCGAGGCGTTCCGTTGGGTACGCTTGGTCACGCGCAAGGAACTGGAGGCCGCCCTTCCGGAAGCCTGCCGTGTGGGTACCATCCAGAATATCACGCCAGTTACGCGGGGCCATTCCGGGCGCATCACCGCCCTGCGCCTGGTGGGCAGCGAGCGTACGATCGAGATCAAAACCGAGTCGCGCATCCGCGCTGCCTTTGGTGCGCGCGAGACGCGTTCCTCCGCTTTCACCGTAGACAGCTATCGCGACGATGCCGGCACGCCCATCGTGTTCGCCTTCTGGGGCGCAGGTTGGGGCCACGGTATTGGCATGTGCCAGGTCGGCGCGGTTGGACTGGCCCAACACGGCTGGACGTACGACAAAATCCTGATGCATTATTACCAAGGCGTGGCGATCACGCGGCAGTAGCCTCAAGGCTCCCCCAGACTTGGGCGACGGCCGGGCCCGGTACAAAGCATGTCAAATGTGACGGCTGTCGTCTTCGTCTTTTGCCGTGTAACCGGATTCCTGCCGCTGCACGTTGACCGCATGCTTCTTCGTATAGGCGTCAAAGACATCCTCGGCAGACATACCGAGCACTTGCGCCAGTGAAATGAGAAAATGAAAAAGATCGACGACCTCGACCCGGCAATTCTGCTGATCGAAGGTCTGATATTTTGCCCACCATTTCCAGGGTACGCTATCGGTCAGTTCCGCGATTTCCTGGTTCATCGCACGGCAGTAGTTCAAAACCCACTGTACGCGGTCCTCATCGCTCATCGCACGCACATCGACGCCGATGCGCAGATTCAACTGTTCCTGCATCGCAAACAGGGTCTCTAAATGATCGGACATAGCATTCACCTCCGGGCCATTTACGGCTAACCGCTTCTATATTTTCTCGTTATGAGCGATCGCTTCCTTTTCCGGCAGGAGTTGACCGGCAAATCGGGTATTTAATATCTATGACCTCTGCAAACGGTATGTCGCATGGATGAGCAGCGACGCGTGGGCCTGCGCGCCCTGGCCGCGCAATACCAGGGCACGTTGAATGCATGCCATAACCTGGAGCATACCGTGCGTGTTGTCGCAAATGCCCTCGGCCTGGCTGCCTCCTATCCGGAGGCGCGCGCCGATCTGCTGGAAGCCGCCGCCTGGTTGCATGATCTCGGACGAGGCGTCGAGCGCGCGCAGGGCATTTCCCATGCGCAAATCTCCGCGGAATTGGCGGCGGGCTATTTGCCTGACCTCGACTTCGCAACGGAGGACGTCCGGATAATCTGTACGGCCATCGCCGATCATCGCTATTCATCCGGAAAAATGCCGGACAGCCTGGAAGGCAAACTGCTGCAGGATGCCGACCGCCTGGATGCGTTAGGGGCCATCGGCATTGCGCGTACCTTTGCACAGGGGCATGATCGCGCGATGTACCATCCGCATGCGCCATTTCCTGATGGGCGCCCGTTAGCTGATGACCAGTATACGCTCGATCACTTCTTCACGAAGCTGCTGCGCCTTGCGGCAACGCTGCATACGGAAGCGGCGCGTGAACTGGCCGCGCAACGAACCGCGTACATGCGCCTGTTTTTACGCCAATTAGCCGGCGAAATCGGGCAATCATGGTCAGGATAGATACGGATACGCACGTATAGGCATCGTCCGGTATGGGTATATAGCGTTAAGGAAGGGAAATTTATGGCAGAAAACTTCCATGAGGTTGAGGGGCGCGAGCCTTCGGAACAGGTGGCGGGTCGCTTTGTCGGCATCGTCGTCTTTCTCGCAGGGATTATTCTGCTGGTGCTGACATTCGTACTGGCCTATCAAGCGTTCCATAACCCGGAGTTACTGCTGCCGATGCACGTCATGCAGACCCCGACGACGGTGCCGCCGAACTTCTTCTACGCGCGCGCCGGACTCTTGCTCATTTTGCTCTTTGTCATGGGGTACGTCGCCTCGTTGATCGCCGCGCGGGGAGCCCAACTCTTCTTCACCGCTCGCAAAGAGGTGCGTAGTGTCGTTACTAGCGATTGACCAGGGGAATACCCGTACAAAGTTCGGGCTGTTCGTGGATGGTCAATTACGCGACGCCTGGAACGTACCCACCGACAAGACCGCCACGGCGTCAGATCTTCATGGAGCCCTCGACGCGTCAGTCCGCGCTGCCCCCACCACAATGCTCGGGCTGTGCAGCGTGGTACCGGAATTATTGCCTGCATGGCGGCAGTTCGCGCAAGAATGCGGCTATCCGCTCACCGTCATCACCGGCGAGTCCCCCACCCCGCTCATTAATCGCTATGCCACGCCCAGCACCCTCGGACCGGATCGGCTCATGGCCGCCGTCGCTGCCGCTACCCAGGTCGGCGCTCCTGTCATTTCCATCAGCCTCGGCACCGCTATCACCGTAGACGTGGTGTCTGCCGACCGTCGCTATTTGGGCGGCGTCATCGCCCCCGGCATCGAAGTCGTCTCCCGCACGCTCGCCTCCGCGGCCAGCGCGCTCCACCCGGTCGATTGGCGTATTCCATCCGCCGCCATTGGGCGCACCACGGATGAGGCGCTCGCCAATGGTCTCTATTTCCAGGTCATCGGCGGCCTGCAGGCGATGATCCAAGCCATGCGTGATTCACTGCACGTCACTGCGCCCCTCGCCCTTACCGGCGGGTGGGCAGCTCAGATCGCCCCACTACTCGACCATGTCGCGCTCGTCGATGAATACCTGGTACTACACGGCATTGCCATTACGCTCGCAGCGACTGCCTCAAGTCCTTAGCACAGTTTGGAAGCCGACCGCAGTCGCGCTCAGCCTACCGAGGAACAGCGCCGGAGATGCCTCGCGCATAGCGCCGTTTTGGGACAGTCCTCGCGTATAACGCCCTGGTGGCGGAGCCGACGCCGTACCCAGGGTCAGTCGCCCTGGGGGCATCCGCGCCCAGGGCTGGACTGGCCCTATGGTAGGGCGCTCCCCAGGGGACAGTCCAGCACCGGGCACAATAGTCCATGTGGGCACTCGGCGAGCAACGGCCATATCCTGGCCTGACGGGCGCCATGTGCGAGGACAGTCCCAAACGCTTTCCGCAAATCGAGATCCAGTCCCCCCGCTGCGGCAAGGGAGGGTAACGTGTGGCGATACTCACTCCATCCCCTGTCGCAACGGGGAAAGGCCGGGATGGGGGCCTTTCCCCAGCAGAGCAGACCAAACACCGCCGGAAAACCTCACACAAAGTACATGCACCCGAGCGCTTCATTGGGCAGGATACGCGGGCAGCTTGGCGAAGGAAATGGCTATGACGCGAATAGCTATCACGTCACATCGGAGTGCGCAAAACGCGCGACCGGGTAAGGGGTGGGTTATGAAATTAATCGCAATTTTAGGCAGCCCGCGCGGGATGGCGGGGAATACCGGCATGCTGCTAAGTGGTTTTCTCCAGGGGGCCAGCGACGCTGGGGCTGACATCGACACCTTCCTGTTAGCGGACCTTGACGTGCAACCCTGCCGAGGGTGCGAAGCGTGCCACATGACCGGCGCCTGCCCCATCACCGATGATTTCGCGGTCATTCACGCGGCGATGGCACAGGCCGACGGGTTCGTGCTGGCCAGCCCGAATTATATCCATAGCGTCAGCGCCCAGATGAAAGCGCTCTTGGACCGCTGTTCCGGCTCGATCCATCTGCAAGCATTCACCGGAAAATACGCCGCGGCGCTGGTGACCTCCGGCAGCGCCGATGAGGACGAGGTAGGCCGCTACCTGCAACGCGCGCTGCGCATGACCGGTTGCCAAACGGTGGGCAGCGTGACGGCGCTCGGTTGGCAGATGGCCAATCCTTCCCTACGGGAACCCGCATTGGCCGACGCGGCCGCGCTGGGCCGTTCCCTCGTCGCGGCCATCAGCACGCGCCAGCAGTTCTCCGCACAAGATGAAGAGCGCGCCATGATCAGAGAGCATATGCGGCAATTGGTCATCATGCAAAAGGACCACTGGCCGTACGAATACACCCACTGGACCTCGCATCCGAGCGTATAACGCACGGCAAGCAATCCTTTTCCAGCCCTGCGCGGACAGGTGTATGTCGCCTGTCCGCGCAGGGCATTGCCATCCAAACGCACGAACCATGACGGATTGCGCAGACAATTCACCGGAAAGGCGACCGGCATACGCCGTGTCCGGCAGGAACCGGGCAACGCCTGGGGGAATTGAAGTAACGTTCCCGGGCCACGGCACGCCGTGACTCTTTGTCCAGGAATGGGATAGAGCATCAATGACTCAACTCAATGACGTATTAGCCTGCATCGACGGCGAGAACCGCGTGCAGCGCGTGCCATCGACACTTCCCGTGTTGCCGATGCGCGACATGATCATTTACCCCTATGTCATCCAACCACTCTGCATCGGTCGCGAGAAGTCGCGCCAGGCGCTCGAAGCGGCGATGACCGAGGAACGTCATATTCTGCTGCTCGCCCAGCATGAGCCCACCAAGGATGACCCCACCGCGGAAGACCTCTTTACCGTTGGCACGGTGGCGGAATGTTTGCAACTGCTCCGCCTGCCTGATGACACGATCCGCATCACGGTGGAAGGCATCGCCCGCGTGAAGGTGCGGCAATTTTTGAAAGAGGAACCCTACTTCGAGATTGTCGGTGAGATTCTTCCGGAAGTCGAAGCAACCGGCCTGGAGGTCGAAGCGCTCATTCGCAGCGTGCTCGCCCTGTTTGAAGAGTGTATACACCTGGGCAACCGCATTCCTATTGAAGCGTTGGAAAATGTACGCAACATGGCGGAACCCGGACGACTGGCCGATACCATTGCCTCCTACTTGAGTTTGACGGTTGAACAAAAGCAACAGATTCTCGAAACGATTCCGACGCAAGAAC
>DASXVL010000155.1:0-6988 GCA_036504255.1 Armatimonadota bacterium
ACCAGGTCAACTGGCGCAATATCAAACGTCTCGATTTTTCACTCTACAAAGTTGATCTGAATCGCGATGTCAAATTCTCCGGCAACAACAACGTCTATGAATGGATCCAAAGCATTGATCTCGCGGCCGCCGACCGGATAAAAAGTTGGACAAAAGACACCGACGATACCGGCGACCACAAACCCGGCACGCTCACGCTGGCGCTTGACGAGCCCTTGCCCACGGGCGCGTATGTGCTGGCGGCAAATGGCGAGGGGACGAAAGCGCGCGAGTTGGTGCTCGTCAGCGATGTGACCATTGTGATGAAGAGCACGCCGACGCAGACGCTCGTCTATGTCTGTAACGCGCTGGATGGCTCGCCCATCGGCAAGGCGCGCGTGCGTTTGTGGGAACACTATTACGATACGGATTGGCATTGGCGCGACCGCGAACTCACTACGAACGATGATGGTATCTGCGTCTTTTCTTTCGCACAAACGGCAAATAACCGCGAACTCTTCGCTACTGCGGCACTGGAAGACCGCCAAGCGTTCGGTCAGGGGAATTCCTACTGGTATCGCCCGGAACCGGAGCGTTGGCGCATCTACGCGGTGACCGACCGCCCGGCGTATCGCCCCGGCGAAACGGTGCAGTGGAAGTACACGGCGCGCCAGTATGACGGCGCAACCTATTCCACGCCGGCAAACCAACTTGTCGAGTTCACCATCTACGACCCCAAGGGCAGCAAAGTGACGGATGGCAAACAAACACTGAACGCCTTCGGCAGCGCCTGGGGTTCGCTCCCGTTGACCAGCGCCATGCCGTTGGGCGAGTACCGTGTCGAATTCTTTGACAAAGGCCGCGTGCATGGCATCGGCTCGGCCACGCTCTTCCGCCTGGAAGAATACAAACTGCCGGAGTTCACGGTGAGCGTCAAGACGCCGGAGGAAAACGGGAAGAAGCTCGCCTATCGTCTCGGCGAACCGGTGCAGGTGACCATCCAGGCGGACTATTACTTCGGTGGCCCGGTGGCCAACGCGACGGCGGAAGTGCTGGTCTATCAATCGCCGTACTATCGTTGGTGGATGCCGACGCATGACTATCCCTGGTACTACGAAGACCTCGCGCCAAATGCGAGACGCTATTACGGCGGTGAAGGCTCTATCGTGAAAAAGGCCACGCTGAAGACTGACGCCAGCGGGAAAGCCACGCTCACCTTCGATACCCCGGAGAGCAGCGGGCAGGATTTGCAATACCGCATCGAAGCGCGCGTGACCGATAGCTCGCGACGCGAGATCGTCGGCAGCAGCACCGTGCGCGTCACGCGGCAGCGTTACTATGTCAATCTCCAGCCGGAGCATTACCTGTCGCATCCGCGCGAGTCGGTCACCGTCAACGTCAACGCCAAAGACGCCAACGACGGGCCGATGCAGGTCGAAGGTACCATGTCGGTGACGCGCGATGTCTGGGTGGAAACCTGGGTTAGCCCCATCGGCCGCGAGGTAAGCGGCGCGGAACTGCGACGCTTCACGGATACGGGGCGCTTCCCACCCAGCGAAGCGCCCGGGCCGGGATGGCGCGTCAAGTTCCGTGGCTACACGCATGAGCCGGTACTCATGCGCACGGTAAAGACGGACGCCGAAGGCGCGGCGACGCTGAGCTTCACGCCGGAACGCGAAGGCTATTACCGCGTAAGCTGGGGAAGTAAGGATACCGACGGCGCGCCCATTACCAGTGAAACGATGGTATGGGTGGCGGATTCAACCTGCACCAGCCTTGGCTATAACCGTGATGGCCTGGAGATTATCGTTGATAAGGACACCTTCAGAGCCGGGCAGACCGCCGCGGTGATGCTCGTCGCGCCGACCAATGACCGCTATGTGCTCTTCAGCGTCGAAGGGGAAGATCTCTATAGCTATCAACTCGTGCATATGACGGGAACGGTGAAGCTCATCCAACTGCCCATCGAAGAGAAGCACGTCCCGAATATCTTCCTCAACGCCGCCATGGTGAGCGACCATCAGTTCTACACCGACACGAAGCAAGTCGTGGTGCCGCCGACGAAGCAGTTCCTGCAATTGGACATTACCTCGGATAGCGCGCAATACCAACCGCGCGACACGGGCCTCTTCCTGGTGACGGCGCGTGACGCGGACGGCAAGCCGGTCTCCGCCGAGATCACCTTCAGCGCGGTCGACGAATCGGTCTTCGCCATCCAGAGCGATTACGCCGGCGACCCGCGCCAGTTCTTCTACGGCACGAAGCGTCAGCATGCCGTGCAAACCACCGGCACCATGCAACAACGCGCCTATGTGAAGTTAGTGAAGGCGGATAAGGAACGCATCCTCGATGAAGATCAATGGCGGCGCGAACAACTGTCAGGTCCCATAGTACGTACTTTCGACGACTCGGGTGTCGTTGGCTATGAAGATCGTCTCTCTGTTACGGATGGTATCGTGCCCGTACAATCCTATTTATCGGCAGGCAGAGCTATGGATGCGACGAAGAGTGTAAGTGGCCCCACGGGCGCCGCAGGTGCCATAGGCGCCCCCATGGCCCCAACTGTCATGCACCAGGCTGCGAAAAACAGTGCGGGCGATACACGATCCAGCGGTGTCGAGCCGACAGTGGTCGTGCGCAGCGATTTCCGTTCGACGTTGAGTTGGGTGCCCGATCTGGTGACGGGCAACGATGGCAAGGCGTCGCTGAAAGTGAATTTCTCCGATGCGCTGACCGGCTGGACAGTTACCGCGCGAGCAGCCACCGCGACGAATCAATTCGGCATTGCCAGCACCACCGTGCGCACCAAGCAGCCGCTTATTGTACGCCTGCAAGCGCCGCGCTTCTTTGTCGTGGGCGACACGGCCATTGTCTCGGCGGTCATCAACAACAATACCGATGTCGCCATGACGGTCACCCCCATCCTCACACTTGGCGGCGTAGCGCTTGAAGCCGGCGAGCAGGGCGCACGCGCGGCGACTACCGTACCCGCCAACGGGGAAACACGCATCGATTGGCCGGTCACGGCGGCGCATGCCGGTGAGGTAAAAATCACCGTGAGTGCGAAAGGGTCGGCCTATGCCGATGCCATGGTGAAGAGCTATCCGGTGTACGAACATGGCATCGATAAGCTGGTGGCGAAGTCGGGCAAAGCGCGCGGCAACGATGTCGCGGTAACGCTGAACCTGCCGAAGGCGCGTAAAGCGGATACCACGACACTCAGCGTACAGCTCACCCCGAGCATGGCGGTAACGATGCTCGACGCCCTCCCTTACCTGATCGACTATCCCTATGGCTGCACCGAGCAGACGATGAGCCGCTTCCTGCCCGCGGCGGTGACGGCGAAGACGCTGCAGGACCTGGGCCTGAAACCGGCGGATATCGCCGGCAAGCTCTTTGGCGGTATCGAAGCGGCATCTGCCGAGAAGACGCATCCGAATGCGAAACATGACCTCGCCGAATTAGCGGCCATCAATACGCAAAGCCTGGCGCGCCTCTATGACTTCCAGCATGGCGACGGCGGTTGGGGCTGGTGGAAAGAGGGCGACAGCGATCACTATATGACCGCCTACGTCGTCTGGGGTCTGTCCCTGGCGCAGAATGCCGGTATCCCGGTGAAGGCAAGCGTGCTTGAACGCGGCGTGGCCTACCTGGATAATGAACTGGTGGAGGAGGAAACGCACTACGATATGCAGGCATGGATGCTGCATGCGCTGTCCACCTACCACCGGGTGGCGCAGCGCAACCTGATTCCCACCTACGAGGAGAAGGCGTTCGCCAATCTCTGGACGCATCGCGACAAGCTCAATACCTACACCCGCGCGTTGCTCGCGCTCAGCGCCTTCCGCTACCGCTACGCCGAGCAGGCCAAGACGCTCGCCGACAACCTGGCCAACGGCGCGATCATCGACAAAACGCCCGATACCTCCGTGGTCATGGAAGGGGAACAAGCCTCCCATGCGGCGGTGATCGGCACCGCGCACTGGGGCGCTGACGGCGTGTACTGGCACTGGTCGGACAGCGGCGTGGAAGCGACCGCCTTCGTGCTGCGCGCCTTGCTGGCCATCAATCCGAAAAATACGCTCATCGAGCCGACGACAAACTGGCTCATCAAAAACCGGCGCGGCGCGCAATGGAACAACACGCGCGACACCGCCATTACCGTGCTGGCGCTGAACGACTACTTGCGCGCCAGTGGGGAATTGGAAGCCAATGCGCGCTATGAAGTCACCGTAAACGGGCATCGTGTGGCGGATTTCAAAGTCACCCCGGCCGACGTACTCACCGCGCCCAGCCGCTTTGCCGTGGAGCGGAAGTATCTGCAAGATGGCAATAACGTCATCCGCATTCGGCGCACGGCAGGCGAGAGCCCGATCTACTTCGCCGCGGAAGCGCGCTTCTTCAGTTTGGAGGAGCCGGTCACCCCGGCGGGGAACGAGATCTTCGTCCGTCGGCAATACTTCAAACTCGTCAGCCGCCCCACCCTGCTGAAAGGCACGGTGTACGACCGCGTGCCGCTACTGGACGGTGAGTCGGTCACCAGTGGCGAACGCGTGCAGGTCGTGCTCACCATCGATGCGAAGAACGACTACGAATACCTGCTCTTCGAGGACTTAAAACCGGCAGGTTTGGAAGCCGTGCAATTGCGCAGCGGAGAAGACTGCACGGCGCGCGAACTGAAGTCAGGCGCCGTAGATCGTAAATTCGTCGCCGGAAAGCTGGACCGCGACGAGAGCGACTATACGGGCCGCACGCGTTGGGTCTACCAGGAACTGCGCGACCGCAACGTCGCCCTCTTCCTCGACAAACTGCCGCAAGGCGTGTGGGAAATCCGCTACGACCTGCGCGCGGAAGTGCCTGGCGCCTTCCACGCCCTCCCGGTCATCGGTCAGGCGATGTACACGCCGGAAGTGCGCTGCAACGGCTCGGAGATCCGTTTGAAGGTACTCGACCGGCCGTAATAAATCCAGCCCTTACAGCGATACGGGGTCGGCAGATGCCGACCCCGTATCGCATGACTTACCAGCCGCCGCCGCCTCCCCCACCACCCCCGCCGCCGGACGACCCGCCGCCGCCACTGCCTGAACTGGAGCCGGGCGGTGTGCTGGAAGACGATACGGCAGAGTCGAATGCCCCACCGAGCGATGACGCCAATCCGGTGGCGGCCAACGCGCCCAGCGACCCGTTGTACCAGGAGGGTTGGTAAGCCGTTCCACCCTCACCCGCATGCGCCAGCACCGCAGCGAACTGTTCCGACCAAGCTTGTTCGACATCCAAGGCCAGCGCATAGGGTAAAAACCGCTCGAAGAGTTGCGGAGTGCGCTCCGGCGGATTCTCATAATTCAGCCGATCCTTCTCCGCCGTTTCCAGGTACATGCGAAAGCCTTCGATTTCATCGAGCACCCGGCGTCCCTCCGGCGTATAGGCTTTCAGCAAACCGGAAAAGATAAGATTAATCAGCACTGTACCCACCATGAGCAGGGCAAAGCTCCCTCCACTGGCCAGCAACCCGAACAATCCCATGCCGGCAAATGGGAGAAAGAAGAGCATCAGGCACCCTGACCCGATGGCACTACTATTCAAACGCTTGCCAAGCGTTGACGTGATACTGAACCAGATCATACTGAGACCGATGGTAAAAAAGAGGCCGCCCACAATGCCGGCGACGAAGAGATTCTCCTCGGTTTGGCGAAAGATGAGGATACCGAGCACGACAACTGCGAGCAGGGAAGCGAGTACGCCGACCAGTTGGAACTTGCCATTCGCGTTGAAATATCTTCCCGCGAGATGTGCCTCTACCTCCTTCTGCAACACCCCGCTGGCCTTCTGCACCGGTTGATAGTTCGTAGCTTTCAACGTTAGCGACTCACCCGAGCGAAACAACTCCTGGAGCATACGAAGCTCGACAGGTGACAATGGCGGCTGCGGCTCGCTCGTGTTCTTCGTCAGCGTGTACGTCTTTTCACTCGTCCAGAGTACCTGTGATACGGTTTCCGTGATGGTCAGCGCCCCCTTGACGGCAAGGTTAATGATTTCCGCCGTGAAGGCGCGATTATCAAATGACGTTTGCCGTAAATAGCGGATGTCCGCCGGCGAAAACCCCTCCGGGGGGAAATAGCGCGGAATGATGGTACCCGGACGTGGGTCGCGTCCGTAACGGAACCAGATGAGCAGGTAATAACCGAGCACCAGAGCGAGGGCGAGCAGGACCAGCGGAAAGTAAAAACTTCGCGCCGCCAAATACTGCCGCATTGCCATGGGATCAAGCAGCGGTATGTTATTGCTATGCGGGTCGTAACTGCCCCGCGCCGAGGTCGTCGGTTTGGTCACAAAGCCTTTGGGGAAGGACACGACAATCGTCAGGCCGTGATAAGGTTCCAACCACTCGGTTGTCGAAAAATGCGCGATGCCGTTCTTATCCACCGTCGCACGGTATGCGTGGCCCTTTTCCCCCATAGCTCCGGTATATCCCTCGACCGCGATCCGCTTGCGATTAATGCCGTGCGGAAGTGTGACGGTGGCGGAAGCGTGGTCGATAGGAAATACCCAGCCGTTGCCGGTGACGTTCCAGTAGAGTTCGTCGTGGTCGGCAAAGTAGCCCAGCTGGTGATCGGTCAGATAGGTAAAAGTGTAGGTGTAGATGCCCGGCGTCAGCGTGACGCGGCTTTTGCCGAAATATATCTTTGCGCCATTATTGACATGCTCAATACGATAATCCTCCGGCTGGCCATCGCGCGTAACGCTCTGCACAGTAAAGCCCACGCGGTAGGTCTCTCCGGCGCTATCCGTGTATTGTGTGGGGAATTCACGGTAGATGCCATGGACGATCTGTCCGTTCTCCGCACGCACTTTGATGGTCTCGCGCACGAGCATCGATGAATCCGCACGCACCGTAATTACGCTGGAGAAATCGAGGATACGTTCACCCACACCTTGTGCGTGCCCGGCGAGAGGCAGCACAGCAAGCATTGCGACCAGTAACAACTGGCGAAAAAACGTACGCATGGTC
>DASXVL010000156.1:0-1836 GCA_036504255.1 Armatimonadota bacterium
AGACCCGCTCTCCCGAGGGCTGGGAGCGGCGGGACTCGCTGCGGCTCGAACCCTTCCAAACTGTGCTAAGGACTCCAGGCCAGCGTTGAGATTATCCCTGGAATCTTGTCACCGCCTGGCAGCGCCATGGCTTACCGTCAACCACCAGTGAGCGTGTGCACCAACGACCGCTGATACCCGGCATAATCCTCCCAGGCGACGGCGCACTCCACCTGGGGGGCGTCAGCGTCCTCCACGATGAAGCCGTCGTCCGTGACGCGGATGCCCAGTTCTTCCATGCGCAAGTATTGTCGGCTGTGCGCCAGGTGTACGGCAACGGTATCGAAGAGAATGGAGGAGCCGGTTGGGGAATCGTTCTGCCCTTGTGCGGTCAGCCAGATGCGGTAGTTTTCGATGACGGCGGCGGTCAGCAGGTCGCCGCAGGCACAGACCTCGGCAAAGAGTTCACCCTGCAGCCGTACCAGCCCGCAGGTGTCGAGCGGAGTGATCGTTTTCGGCCAGGGGGCGGTGAAGACGCTTTGCGCCGCCTGCACGTCTTGCTGCACGTTCCACTCGGCGACTGCGCCGGCGCGCCGTCAAAATTGCTCCGTAAGGAACCATGCATGCCGACAAAACGCGCGCGCTCGGCGATGCGCGGTTCCAGCGCCAGCGCGTCGGCGATGTTGGTGAGTGGGGCAATGGCGATGATCGTGACCGGCACGGCGCTGGACATCACGGTATCCACAATCGCCGCCGCGGCCCCGCGCGCATCAACGCGTGGATAGTTGGCGAGGTCGTACTGCGCGACCCAGGCTTGCTGGTGTGCGCCAAACGTGCCCCAGGGTCGGCCGGCGGCCACCGTGACATCGCTGCGCCCGGCGATCTCCAGCAGGCGCGCGGCAATTTTCGCGCGGTACACGGTGTCGCCAGTGGGGGTGGTGACCAGGCGCAAGTCGAGTTCCGGGGTGCGCAATAACTGCGCTAACGCCCAGGTATCGTCGATATCCGTGCCGAGATCGGTATCGAGAATGACGGGAATTGGGGTGGCTGACATGGTCGGGACTACCTCCGGGTTGTGTAGGAATATAGCGGTATTATGCGCGGGGCTACGAGGAGTGTCGATGGAGAGAACGGCGAAGTCATTTGGATTTTTCGGTTGCTCGGGGCGCCCTCAGTGGCGTTTCGCCGCGCGATATTGCGACGGTGACAGCCCAATGCCTTTTTTGAAGAGCCGGGAGAAATAGGCCTGATCATCAAAGCCGCAGCGCTGCCCGATCTCCTTGATGGAGAGCGCCGAGGTGAGGAGCAGATCGCACGCCCGCTGCAGCCGCAGTTCCAGCGCATGGCGAATCGGCGAGCGGGCGGTGTACTCGCGCATGAGGTGGCGCAGATAGTCGGGGCTCACGTAGAGGCTCTCCGCCAATTCACCCGGGGAGATGCGCCCATGATGCTGGCGCAACAAGTCCAACGCATGGTTCACCAGCGGGTGCGCCGTCGGCGGCTGGGTCTCGGCCACCAGGCGGCGTAGCTGGCCGACAATTTGGCCCAGTACCCCGTCGCAGATCTCCTCATACCCCGGCCGTCGCTCCGCGACTTCGTAGAGGATGCGCTGGCAGAGCTGCCGTACTTCGCCTTGCGTATCCCGGCTACGCACGGGAAGCGTCCCCGCCGCCGTATGCGCGAAGACCAGACAGAGCGAGGTCGCGGCCGTCCGGTTCTGTTGATCGTGGTCGACGCCTGCCTCGGCCAGCAAACAGGTGCCGGGCGTGAAGTCGTACGTCACGTCGGCGATACGTGAGGCGCCGGACCCCTCCACGAAATACACCAACTCCATCCCCTGGTGGCTGTGCGGTGTGA
>DASXVL010000157.1:0-2661 GCA_036504255.1 Armatimonadota bacterium
TGCCGCGGTTACCGTAATAATGCCCCGTCAAACAGGTCAGGTACCAGCGCCCGTTGAGGAAATACACATCGGGCACTTCGATGCAGGCATATTTTTCTGGCGCAAACGCCGGCGGCAAGTGCTCCCAATGGCGCATGTCCCGCGAATGGACGCAGGCGATGACACTGGTTTCCGGCAGTTCTTCGCCCGGCTGACGGGAGGCGTAAAAGCCATACCAACCCTCGCCGTCCGGGTCGGGTATGACGATCAAGTCGCGACAATCCACCATGCCCGGCGTCGGCCGTTGCAGCGTGGAATACCAGCGGGGGTCGGGCGTCAGTACCGGATTGCCCGGCTCACGCGTCCACTGATCAGGATTCTGCGTGGTCGCCAGCCCGATCGCCTGCACGTGTGACGCGGTACGTGACCCGCGCATCGTGTAATAGAAATAGCCGCGGCCGTCGTGCCACACGGTCGAGCCTGTCCACGGTTGCAAATCGTCGTCCGGGTTCAGCGGGTCGGGACCGAACACCGGAGGCCGCTCCTCCCAGTCAACGAGATTGCGGCTGACGGCATGCCCGATGGTATCTTCCGCCGCCGAAGGGAAATCGACGCCCGGACGATTCCGCTGTAAGTGATAGAGGTGCACCTCATCAGCCACCGGCATGCACCAGCTATCCCAGACTCCTAAATTCCGCGGTGAGTAATTCATACCCAGTTCTCCCCGATGGTCGTAGTGCCCCGGTCCCAGCGCAACCGGCAACGGGTGCAATTTGATTACTGGTTTATCGCTTCTAGATCAGTGTATTGCCTGACCGAGCGAGGTGTCAATGGAGTACCGGAGGATGCCTGGGTAGGCCTGCCACTATACAACGCGCTTCTCTGGGCGATTGCGGGGCTCATAGAAATACACTGTCAGATGGTGAGCAGACAACAGGAATGATCCGGGCATGATGTTAAGACTGGCCTGGAGTCCTTAGCACCGTTGCATCGCATCCCGTTTACTACCATAGTGCAGCCGCAGAGAGCACAGCGCTCCATGCGACGAAACGCTCGTTCCACAGCGAGAAACTATGCGGACGCGAGCATTGTTCGTATAGCGTTTCATACAGCGGCGGTAAATGGCGCAAGAAATGTCGTAGTTTTCGCAGTATGATCTGCCAGCGGATGGTGATGATGACAAAGACTGGTCTATCCCGCGACTGGCGCTGGGGACCGGCAATTTCGGACAGGAGGCATCAACAGATGGCAGAGCTACACAAAGACAAAGGTGAAATGACCACGCGTGAGGCCGGCAAGAAGGGTGGCGAGCACACCGCCGAGACGCATGGTCATGCGTTCTATGAAGAGATCGGCAAGAAGGGCGGAGAAAAGGTCAAGGCAGAGCGTGGCCATGAGTTCTTCGAAGAGATTGGTAAGAAGGGTGGCGACAAGGTCAAGGAAGAGCGCGGCCATGAGTTTTACGAAGAGATCGGCAAGAAAGGTGGAGAGAAGGTCCGTGAGCTGATCGAAGAGGGCAAGAAATGGGAAGAGAAGAAATGATTGCGCACATTTGATTGTACGCTCTTTGCTCAAGAAAACGCGGATCGATCTCGACCGGGATGAGCGTTTCCTCCCGGCCGAGATCATGCGCCAGACAGCCGTATCGGTACCGGGGGCCTGCTGCTCCCGGTGAACGCATACCGCTCATTCGTCCCTGCGGCCGCTGTTGCGATACTGCAAGGGACTGCTCCCGTTGTGGTGTTTGAATAGCCGCGAAAAGTAGGCGGGGTCGTCGAACCCGCAAAGCCGGGCGATCTCCTGGACCTTTTTGTCGGTGGTGGTCAACAGCCGTTCGGCGTACTCGATGCGTTTGCGCAGCAGATAATGGATCGGGCCCACGCCATATTCTTTGCGAAAGAGATAGCGGAGATGATCGCCGGAGATATAAATACGCGTGGCGAGATCGTCCACCGTCAGCGGCGCCATAAATTCCGTGTCGATCATCAGTTTCGCTGTTTGCGCATAGCCGTGTGTCGTCGCCTGCGCGCCGGCGGCATACTGCTCGCGCAGCGATTGGCAGATGAGGCTGGCCAACAGGTTCAAGCGCGACGCCTGCGTGGCGGATTCGACCGGGAGCGCGAGCAGATTTTCGATCAGTTTGAACAGCAGAATGAGATCCTGGTTTGCGTCATAGACGTCCGCCGGAATCAGGCCGGACTCGCCGCCGGTGACGCCGATGCAGAGGTGATAGCCCACGCTGTCCGCATCGCTGAGCGCCCAATGCCGCGGGCCGGGCTGATAGACCGCGATCTGATTCGGGCCATAACGCCAGCGGCGGTCATCCTCACACATCCACCCGTGCACGTTGCCGACAAATACCAGCTCCGTGCACGCATGCGCGTGCGGATACGGTGCGCGCGCCATGGCGGTATGCTGGTTATAGAACGCGAACAGACATTGCGCGAGTAGTGGCATCTCCGAATTATCCTGTGCATATCTCCGAATCATCCATGTTCTCCCCTGGTGACGTGCGCTATGCTAGTTCAAGTATAGTTTTCGATCGACATCTCGGCAAGTTTATACGGATGGTGTGTTGTCATGCACGCTGCGGGATAGCGTTTAGCGTTTAGCTCTAGTAGGGGCGATTGAGCGTCTGTAGCGCGCGCCCGCTGTGGCGCGCCTGTGGTGCCGACCGTATCC
>DASXVL010000158.1:0-3286 GCA_036504255.1 Armatimonadota bacterium
GTGGTGGTCATCGATAGCCTGGCGGGATATCAGAAGACGCTGCATGGCGAGGAGTTCACCAGTTCCATTTACGACTTGTGCGCCTATCTGAAATCCTGGTGCGTCACGACAATTCTCATTAACGACGTTGAGGCCATCACCGGCGACTTCCGCGTGACCGAGTTGCACATTAGCTATCTGGCAGATAACATCGTGTTTCTGCGCTACCTGGAAATACGTGGTGCGCTCCGCAAGGCCATCGGCGTCTTAAAAAAACGGATGAGCCATTTTGAGCAAACCCTCCGTGAATTCGTCATTACCGACCAGGGGATCGAGGTCGGCGAACCGCTGATGGACTTACGCGGCATCCTCTTCGGGGTTCCGGAATGGGTGGGACGTTCAAAGGAGCGCGAGCCGTGACGCAGATTCTTCTGTTACTCGCGCAACCGGCAGACCGACAGGCACTCGTCTCAGTGCTGTCCCCCTGCTTCGACGTCAGCATACCCGCCGCCGACGTACCGGCGCTGGCGGAACCCTTTGATCTCTGCCTGATCGATAGTCCGATGCTGGAGCGCTTCGACGACGCGTTGCAAGCGCGTAAAACAGCAGAGGCGCCTTACTTTCTCCCCATCATGCTGCTCGTTCCTCAAACCGACATGCGTCGACTCACGCCGCATGTCTGGGAACATGTGGATGAGGTGCTCCCCATCCCGACCGACATGCCACGGTTGTCGGCACGACTTCACCTCCTCTTGCGCACACGCCAACTGCAACAGGAATTGCACGAAAGCGAGTCCCTCTTTCGTTCGCTGGCAGACAACGCGAATGCGGTGATCGGGATCGTGCAAGGCACGAAATTCGTCTATGTGAATGCGTACTTCACCCACCTCAGCGGGTATAGTCTGCAAGAATTACTCGCCATGGATATCCAGCAGTTGATTGCTCCGCAGAACCGTGCCCTGGTGCGGGAACGCGCACGCTTACGTCAAGACGGTACACCGGCGCTTCCATCACGCTATGAATTTGCCTTCCTCACCAAGGACGGTCAGGAACGCTGGTTGGATTTCGCCGCCGCCCTCATCGACTATCATGGCAAACCGGCCATCATCGGTATTGCCTACGATATCACCGAGCGTAAACAGGGCGAGGAAGAACGGCAGCGCCTGCTAGCCGAATTGGATGCCATTTTTTCCGCGATTGGCGATCCCATTTTGCTCTTCGATACCACGGCGACCATACTGCGCGCCAATACCGCCGCCACCAGTTTGGCCGGACAGGAGATGTGCGGCAGGACACATGCCGAGTTAATTCACGCCTTGTGCATTCGGCTGACCGATGGACGACCCGTACGAGAAGACGAGAGCCCGGTCATACGGGCGACCCGGGGGGAAGTGGTCATGAATGAGCCCCTGCGCGTGACGAATGCGCAGGGGCAGGAATTCATGATGCTGGTCTCCGCCAATCCGTTGTGGCGGGATGCCAGGCTCTGGGGGGTTGTCAGCTACTGGCATGATATCACCGAGCGCGCACGACTGCTGGCGGAAGTGGAACGCCGGGTCGCCGAGATGGATGCCACCCTCAACGCCATCGCGGATGGCTTGATCGTTTATGACCCGCACGGAGCCGTCATCCGCGTGAATGCGGTGGCACGGCGCTATCTCGGCGCGACCAGCGCGCAGCAGAACCTGACCGACCTCGATCGGGCGATTCATCAGCGCTTGCGGCATCCGAATGGAACACCGCTCCCGGAGGAGGCGCTACCCGTCGCGCGCGCGTTACAGGGTGAACAAATCGCCAATGAAATCATGGTGCTGCAGCAAGCGGAGCAGTCCCACTGGCTCTCCACCAGCGCCGCCCCCATCATCGATGTCGATGGCCATCTGCTCGGCGCGGTGGTGAGCTTTGCCAACATTACCCCGTTGCACGATCTGCAACAGCGGCAGGAAGACTATTTGCGCACCATCTCGCATGACTTGCGCAATCCGCTGTCCGTGATTAGCGGCCATGCCGGTCTCTTGGCCAACGCGCTCCGTGCGCAGTGCCCCGACGAACACCTGCTCTTCAGCGTGGCGGCCATCCAGCGGAGTAGCCAGCGCATGAACGCGATGATCGAAGACCTGGTCGATGCCGCCCGACAGGAAGGCGGGCAGTTGGCGCTACAACAAGAAGCGGTTGATGTACGCCGCTACTTGCTGGATCTGCTCCAGCGGAATGCCGAGACGATGGACGTGGCGCGCATCAGTCTCGATATTGCGGACGATTTGCCGGCGGTGTGGGCAGACTACAATAGGCTGGAGCGCATCATCGCCAACCTGCTGTCGAATGCCCAGAAGTATTCCGAGCCCGGCACGCCGGTGACGGTAGCCGCCTACCAGACGGCGGAGCATACAGTAGAAATCGCCGTATCGGATCAGGGACCGGGTATTCCCCCGGAAGACCTGCCCCACATCTTTGAACGCTTCTACCGCGCGAAATGGGCGCGAAAAACGGAAGGAATCGGGCTGGGATTATATATCACACGCATGCTGGTCGAGGCGCATGGCGGTCGCATCCGGGTCGAGAGCGCGGTCGGTAAGGGGAGTACCTTCTTCGTGTCGTTGCCAATGGCCTGAAGCGCGATGTTTCCAGCCGGGGATAGCCAGGCTGGAAACAACAAGGGACGTCCGGGCTTTGGCGCAGTCCCAAATGGTGCTAAGGACTGTAGGCCAGCCTAATGACAGCACGCTACGCCGCGTTCATATCCGGCTCCATAATGCCGAAGGGGTTGCCTTCGCTATCCTGGCATAAGGCGAAATAGCCGACACTGGGGATCACCGCCTTCGGCGAGAGCACCTTGCCGCCAGCGGCGGTGATCTTCGCCAGGTAGTCATCCACTGACGGTACCCCGATCGTGTTGACGATCGGCGCCGCTGCGCCGGCACGCGGGGTTAACGCGCCGTCGATACCCATCTCGCCTGGCTCACCGGTTTTTACGAGCCAGTAATCCATTGGACCGGCCCATTTTTCGATGACCCACCCGAAGGTGTCGCGGTAAAAGGTGACCGCACGTTCTGGGTCATCTACGGCAATTTCAAAGTGCACCACTCGGGGCATAAGCTACCTCCTCTCGATTGAAGGCACCGCAATAGTGTTACCTTCGGCAACTCAACAGTATTCTGTCGCTACGATGCATTTGCATGTCTAATTTTGCCGATGGTTACTGTATCGTGTCCACCGGCTAGCGTGGCGCACGCACGCACAGAAGGGGTCAGGCAGCGCGCGCTTGCGCGCTCTGCCCCAGGAAGTTCACCAGTTCGCGATTCACTTC
>DASXVL010000159.1:0-1752 GCA_036504255.1 Armatimonadota bacterium
GAATGGATGTCAGGTGACGACCCGAAGATCATTCCTGCTGGCAGGCACTGCCGCGCTGTCCGCCTGTAAGCCCAAACGCAGCCATGGCTATGAAGGCTATGCCTTTGTTGCTAATGAAGAGGGCAAAGCAATTGCCGCCGTCGACCTCACGGCCTTCGCCGTCACGCGCCATATCCCCCTGGACGGCCACCCCACCGCCGTCATCGCTCCCGCCCAAAATCCGTCAATTTTTGCGCTTACTCCGGAAAATGGCACCATTCACGAAATCTTAGCTTCAAAACTCAGCTTTACCCGCTCCGTCCGCGTCGTGCCCACGGCACTGGCCATGCGTTTGGACCAGCAATCCAATAGTTTATGGGTGCTCGCCTCCCGTCCCGCCAAACTCGTCCGCGTCGATTTGGCATCGTTCCGGCCCGCTGCTGAGATCGCCCTCCCGGCCGAACCACTCGATTACGACATTTCATCGGACGGCAAGAAAGCGGCCATCAGTTTTGGCCCCGAAGGCTCCTGTGGGCTCGTCGATCTGGTCCAGAAGCGCGTCGAACGGCGTATCAAAGTCAGTGAGGCGATCGGGACCGTGCGCTTTCGTTCCGATGACCGCTCCTTATTAGTAGCGAATCTGAGCCGGCGCATGCTTTCCATCTACGATGTCGCCTCCGGCCAGATCATTACGCACCTGCCGCTCGCTGTTCGCCCGGATCACTTCTGCTTCCGCTCAGACGGCGGCCAGTTGTTCATCACCGGGGAAGGCATGGACGGCGTCGTGGTGGTGTACCCGCACAAGACTCCCATGGTCGCCGAAACCGTGCTGGCCGGCAGCGCGCCCGCCGAGATGGGCGTTTCCACTGGTACTCCGGATTTGCTGTTCGTCACAAACCCGGCCTCAGGCCGAGTCACAATTCTGGATATAGTGTCCCGCCGCGTGATCGGCATAGTGCCGGTAGGCGCGGGCCCCGGTTACGTGACCACGACGCCCGACGGCCAGTACGCGCTCATCCTCGACCGCACCTCCGGCGACATGGCAGTGATCCGAATCGCCGCCATCACCGCCAAGCGCAAACTGGCACCACTCTTCACCATGATCCCGGTAGGCTCCCACCCCGTCAGCGCCGTGGTCAAAGCGATCTGAAATACTGACCTGGATTTCCTGGTAGTGGTTCCGGACGACATCGCCGCGGAGAAATTGCGTGCCGGCGCCGCGCGAAAAGCGGTGCGCGGAACCCGATGCGCGAAGAGTACGCTGGCAGCCCGCCAGAACCAGCGCGGCAAACGCCCATCTTTGCGGCAGCCCATGTTGCTCACCTCACGGCGCAACTTAACAATTTATCTCTTACGGTTATCTGCCAATCTAGTAATTGCCGATCCAGGAATGATGGCCCGGCGCCGAATTGACGAATAAGGCCCCGCCACATCGTTGCCATAAGAAAACTATATTCAGGCCAGATAGTAACTTTGGTTAACATCACAGCACCCCCATTCTGGCATCTTGTTTTCCGAAAAATCTGTTCCAATCTAGAGACTAGGCTCGAATGTGTGCGGTTGGAGGGATTTGAACATGGCGAACATTAAGCCACGGCGAGGACAGGCAATGGTTGAAGTTACGCTCATGGCACCGTGGATCGTATTCCTGTTCATTGGGATCTTCGATTTCGGCTTTTATGCTTACGCAGCGATTTGTACGCAGAACGCGGCACGTGCGGTAGCCTTGGCTTCGGCGCAAACGTCAGTTGACACCCCTTGTAACGTGGCACT
>DASXVL010000160.1:0-4656 GCA_036504255.1 Armatimonadota bacterium
CGGCATAAATGCCGGGGCTAACAATGCGCCGGATAAATCCGGCTTTCTGTCGGTGAGTTCAGCCCCATTCATGGGGCGCAATGTTAGCCCCCCGATTCATCGGGGGGTGAAGATGGACTGGCAATATGTGTATAAGAGTCAGGGCAACGCCCTGGGTCGCTGTTCCCGATGAACGATCCAGCCCTGAAAGGGCGAAATCCCTGACGGTAACATACTGCGGAATTCCGCCCTTTCAGAACTCGCTACGAATTGCCATCCTTCGGGCTGCCTAATGCTTCTTCCATCTTTAATATCACATCGTTGTCTTCTCGCCCGCAGGGCCTTATCTTGTCTTTGCGCCTTCCGAAGGTCCCGAGCTTGCCGAGGGGTGCTTCTTCGCGTCCTTTGCGACTAAGCCTTTTATCTTTTCGCCCGCAGGGCGCTCACGTAGTCTCTGCGCCTTTGCCCCTTCGCGTCTTCGCGTCTAAGCCTTTGTCTTTTCGCCCGCAGGGCGCTCCTATAATCTCTGCGCCTCTGCTTCTTTGCGCCCTCTGCGTCTAAGCCTTTTCTTCCCGCCCGCAGGCGCTATTGTATTTTGGTGTCTTGGTGCCTCTCGTCCGCCATAGCCAGGATGGCGACGGCGGATGGTGGTTCATCAGTCGAGCCCCGCCCTGCTCGAACGCCGCCCTTTTGTTTTTATATGGCGAATTCCGCCACTTTTTGATCTCAACAGTGGCGAAATGATCATCCCTCCCGCTTGACGCGACATAATCATAGCATACACTCGCTCTGCCGGGGTATGAATAGCCTGGGACAGCGACCCCCTCGACAACGGGGAGCGGCTGACCTGAGCGTGGCGAACGGGCATTTCTGGTACAATAATTGTGCAGCGCCCGCGGTTTGCTGCGGAAGGCGCCCGGGGAATCCCCAGAGGGCGCCCCACGCTGCGGGTGAGGTTCGGGAGGTAAAGCCAATGGTGACCATGGCATTTCGCGTGCAGGGAATGAGCTGTCAGGGCTGTGCCCAGAGCGTCGTACGCCGCTTACAATCGACGGCGGGCGTGCAAAGCGCGGAGGTCGATCTGGCATCCGCGACGGCAAATGTGAGCTTCGACGAGAATGTCACGAATGCCGATTCGCTGGAAAAAGTGATCGAGAGCCTGGGCTTCGACGTACTCTACGGCAAAGCGTAAGGGGCTGTCGGCTGTCAGCCGACAGCCCATTCACAGGAATTGATGTGACAAAGATTGATCTCCCCATTGAAGGCATGCATTGCGCAAGCTGCGTGCGCGCCGTGGAAGTTTATCTGCAACGTCAGCCGGGTGTGCATCAAGTCGCGGTGAACCTGGCTACCCAGGTCGCGTCCATCGACTACGATGAAGACCGGATCGCGTTGCCGCGGCTCATCACCGCCGTGCGCGAGAGCGGCTACGATGTCGCGCAGCTCACCACCGCATTCCCGGTGGAAGGGATCACCTGCGCCGCTTGCGTAGCGCGCATCGAAAAGGCGCTGCGCAACACGCGCGGTGTACTGGAAGCCTCCGTCAATTTCGCAACGCGGGTGGCCTCCGTCACCTACCTGCCCGGCCTGCTGACCCCGACGGACCTGCATGCCGTGGTGCACGATACTGGATATGAGGTGCCTTCCGAGACGATGGACGGCGCGGAGGAGCTGGCGAGCGAGGCGACCTTCCAGCGTGAACGCACCGCCCGCGAACTGGGCATTCTAAGTCGCGACCTGTGGCTCTCGGCCATCGTAGGCGCCGTGGTTATGCTGCTCAGCCACCTCGGCATCTTCTTCCCACACGCACTGCCGCCTACCCTGGCGCAGGGGACTGCCTGGCTGCTGCTGGTGCTGGCGACGGTCGTCCAGTTCGGCCCCGGCTGGCGCTTCTACGTGAGCACCTGGAAGGGACTGAAACGCTTTTCCGCGGACATGAACACGCTCATCGCCATCGGCACCACCGCCGCCTGGGCGTACAGCGTGGCAGTGACCATTGCGCCGCGGTTCTTCATGCCGATGGCCATGCCGGGCGCCGCCCTGCACGGCCAGTACTTCGACACCTCCGTGGTGATCATCGCCCTCATCCTGCTGGGTCGTTACCTGGAATTGCGCGCGCGCAGCCGCGCCTCGGATGCAATTCACGCGCTCATGTCGCTGCAGCCGCCCACGGCGCACGTGCTGCGCGACGGGCAGATGGTAGAGATCCCCGCCAGCCAGGTGCGCGCCGGCGACCTGGTGGTCGTGCGACCTGGAGAGAAGGTGCCGGTAGACGGTGAAGTCACCGAAGGCAGCACGGCAATCGACGAATCCATGCTCACCGGCGAGTCCATCCCCGTGGAGAAAGGCCCCGGCGACGCGGTGATCGGCGCCACGCTGAACCGTACCGGGAGTGTCACCTTCCGCGCGACGCGCGTGGGCAAAGATACCGTCCTTGCGCAAATCATCCGGCTGGTGGAACAGGCGCAGGGCAGCAAGGCGCCCATCCAGCGGCTGGCCGACCGTGTGGCCGGAGTGTTCGTGCCCATCGTACTGGTGATTGCGCTGCTCACGCTGCTCGCCTGGCTCTTCCTGGTACCGCCGGCGTATGCGGGCGGGCAAACCGTGCTGGTGGCGGCATTGATCCACTTTGTCTCCGTGCTCATCATCGCCTGCCCCTGCGCGCTCGGATTGGCCACGCCCACGGCGATCATGGTCGGCACCGGACGTGCCGCGGAACGCGGTGTCCTCATCAAGGGCGGCGAGGTGCTCGAACGCGCGCACGCGCTGACGACCATCGTCTTCGACAAAACGGGGACCATCACCCGCGGCCTGCCCGCGCTCACCGACATCGCGGCGCTGGATGGAGATGAGAATACCCTGTTGCGTCTGGCCGCGGCGGCGGAGCAGCGCTCCGAACATCCATTAGGTGAAGCCGTGGTGCGCGCGGCGCAGGAACGCGGCCTGGCGCTCCCGGCGGTCGCGGATTTCCAGGCCATTCCCGGCCAGGGGCTGGAAGCCACCGTGGAGGGGCGCCAACTGCTGCTGGGCAATGAGACGCTGCTGGAAAATCGAGGCATCGACAGCGCGCCGCTGCGCGAGCAGGCGCAGGCCTTCGCCGACGCCGGGAAAACCCCATTGTACGCCGCCGCCGACGGACACCTGCTGGGCATTTTCGCCGTCGCCGACACCATCCGCCCGCAAGCCGCGCAGGCCGTGGGACGCCTGCGCGCGATGGGCTTGCACACCGTCATGCTCACCGGTGACCGCCGGCAGGTGGCCCAGGCCATCGCCGCCCAGGTGGGCATTGACGAAGTGGTTGCGGAGGTGCTGCCCGCGCATAAGGCGAATGAGGTGAAACGGCTGCAGGAGACCGGAGCCGTGGTGGCCATGGTGGGCGACGGCATCAACGACGCGCCGGCCCTGGCACAGGCGGATCTGGGCATTGCCGTGGGCAGCGGGACGGATGTCGCGCTGGAAGCCGCGGACCTGACGCTGATCGGCGACGATCTGAACGGCGTAGCCACCGGCATCGACTTGAGCCGGCGCACCTTGCGCACCATCCGGCAGAACCTGTTCTGGGCGTTCTTCTACAATGTGCTGGGCATCCCGGTCGCCGCCGGCGTGCTGGCCCCGCTGGGCATCCAGCTCTCGCCCATCCTCGCCGCCGGCGCCATGGCCTTCAGCTCAGTTTTCGTAGTCACCAACTCCCTCCGCCTGCGCACGGCAAGGGATTAGGGGCGGATGGAGAGAGAGCACTGTACGGAAGCCGGCGTCCGCCGCGCTAACCAATCCGAGTAAGACAGCGCCAGTAGTTATCCACATGGATGCGCATCAATAACTATTTAAGACAGGATGTCCTTCCCTACCCATCCTGTATATTTCTTTCAAAGTAGTCTGCAATCATAAGGTGGATCTAAAACGATGACTCTCGTAACGACAACAATTATCCCCATTCGCTGGGAGTCGGGCCGGCTGGATATTTTGGATCAACGGCTGCTGCCGCGCCAGGAACACTATCTGGCTTGCGCGCACATAGAGGAGGTGGCCGAGGCCATCCGCACGTTGGCGGTGCGCGGCGCCCCGCTGATCGGCATCACAGCCGCCTACGGTCTGGCGCTTGCCGCGTTGTCTGCGACAAACCTGGTGGATCTCGCAAAACAGCGCGACCTGCTGGCGAGCACGCGCCCCACCGCGGTGAACCTCTTCTGGGCGCTTGACCGCTGCTGGGGAATGGTGGAGCAGTTGCCGGTGGGAGCAGACATGGCCGCGGTGGCCGATGCGCTGTTGGCGGAGGCGCGGGCGATTCACGCGGAGGATGTTGCCTCCTGTTTGGCTATCGCCCAGGCCGGCGTCCCGCTCTTCCCCGCGGGGGCGCGCGTGCTGCACCATTGCAACACCGGCGCCCTCGCCACCGGCGGCATCGGCACGGCGCTGGGGGTGATTCGTGCCCTCCAGGCGGACGGGCGATTGGCGATGGTCTGGGTCGATGAAACGCGCCCGCTGCTGCAAGGCGCCCGCCTGACGGCCTGGGAGCTCCAGCGGGACGGCATCCCGCACCGGCTGATCTGCGACAACATGGCCGCCTCGCTGATGGCCGCTGGCGAGGTCGACGCGGTGATCGTCGGCGCCGACCGCATCACCCGCAACGGCGATTTCGCCAACAAAATCGGCACCTACGGGGTGGCCGTGCTCGCT
>DASXVL010000161.1:0-5487 GCA_036504255.1 Armatimonadota bacterium
CGTTGGACTGCTACTGCTCGCGCTGGGGAAACTGACGGGCGGCCGTGGCTTGCCCGGTGATCTGGTTTTTCACCGCGATGGCGTCACCATTTACACGCCCATCGTGACATCGATTCTCCTCAGTATCCTGTTGAGTGTCCTGTTGACTCTGATTCTCTGGTTCATTAAGCGAGGGCGGTAACCGCGGCATGCGCATTGCGGATTTTGATTATGATCTCCCCGAGGAGCTAATTGCCCAGCATCCCGTGGTTCCACGGGATGCCTCGCGTTTGCTGGTCATGCAGCGCGAGGGCGGGCGTATCGCGCACCGCGGCTTTCGCGATTTGCCTGAGTATCTCCGCGAAGGCGATCTGCTGGTGTTGAACGATACCCGCGTGCTGCCGGCGCGACTGCTTGGGCATAAAGCCGGGACAGGTGGGCAAGCGGAACTGCTCTTGCTGCGCACGACCGGCTCCGATATTTGGGAAGGATTGGCGCGTCCCGGTCGACGCCTGCCGCCCGGCACGACGCTCGTCTTTGGCGACGATGAATTATTGGCAACGATTCTCGATGTGACGCCATCCGGCGGGCGCATCGTGCAACTGTTGCCTGGCCCCAAGGCGGCAGGGCGCTCGACGTATGACCTGCTGCACACGCTCGGCGAATTGCCGCTGCCGCCCTATATCACGCAGGGACCGGCTCCGCGGGAACGCGGGGTGTATCAGACGATTTACGCGCGGGAGGAAGGCTCCAGCGCCGCGCCGACCGCCGGGCTGCATTTTACCGAGGAGATCTTTCAGCAATTGGCCGCAAAGGGTGTGCAGAAGGCGTTCGTCACGCTGCACGTCGGGCTCGGAACCTTTCGCCCCGTCCAGGTAGAACACGCCGAAGAACACGAAATCCACGAAGAATTTTTCTCCGTCTCCGCCGAAACGGCTGCAGCCATTAACGAGACGAAAGCGCGTGGCGGGCGCATCGTCGCCGTAGGCACTACCTCGACGCGGACGTTGGAGTCGGCGGTGGATGCGCAGGGGAGGGTGCAAGCGCTGACCGCGCCAACCCGGCTCTATATCCTGCCGGGGTACCGTTTCCAGGTCGTTGACGTGCAGATTACCAATTTTCATATGCCGCGCTCCACGCTGCTCTTGCTCATCTCCGCCTTTGCCGGGCAGCAGCAGGTGATGCAGGCCTATCGCGACGCGGTGCGGGAGCGCTACCGTTTCCTCTCGTTTGGCGACGCTATGCTGCTGGTGTAGCAAATCTCCCGCGCCAGAATGGCGCACGTATGCGAGAATGAGGCCTATGCCTGTTCCGGAACCGACAACCTGGACCATTCATCTTGCGGCGCGCCACCCTGGGCGTGCGGTGCTGGCCTTGCTCGTCATCATCTTTGCGCTGTTCGCCCTTCATGCCATGGGCGCTTCGCCCGTACTGCTCGTGCTCATCGCCGGTTTTTTCGTCATCGCAATTGCCGATTTTCTCTTCCCAATCCACTACCGGTTGGATGCGCAGGGGGCGCATATTCGCACGTTGGGTAACCATCGGGTGCTGCCCTGGGCGCAAGTGCGTCGGGTTTACTTGCGCGGAAATGGGATAAAATTAAGTCCACTCGCGGTGCGCGGATGGGCGGAATCCTACCGCGGAATCCTTTTGCGCACGCCAGACCGCGCCCCGGTGCTGGCGACCGTGCGCACCTGGCTCACTGCGGCCGGTGTGGCGCCGGAGATTGAAGAAGAACCCTGATGTGGCGAAACTTGCGAGATCTATTTCAACACCTGCCGGTGCAGGATGATGCGGCCGCGCTGGAAGAGGCGGCACAGCGCATTGTGCGCGAAGGTATGGGGGCGGCGGCCATTATCTTTCTGGAATCCGCAAAACCGTTAGCCTTTCTCACCGGACAGGCGGCGATTTTTGCCACGCCGATGCTTGGTGGCTTCATCGAGCCTATGCGTTTGGAAGGGTATGCCAATCTCTTGGGCAATCGGGAATTTATCGAACGGTTAATCCAACGCATTGAAGCATTGGAAGCGGAACGGGCAGGAAGCGGCGACGCAGATAACGAATCAAGGGACACTGGGAGTCCGAAAAAGGTGGAATGACGCAATGCAATGTCCGGAATGTGGCAGTGAAGTAGCCGAGAGCCTCACCATGTGCCCTGCCTGTGGGGCGCAACTCAAGGCACGTGGCGCTTCTGCAGCGGGACAGCGCCATGGCCTCCTCTCCCGCTATCAAGAAGTCTATCTGCTCTTTGGCGCCGTGATCATCATGTTACTCGGCGCCGTGCTAATTCTCCGTATCTCGCCCCGCTCGGCGATGGACGCCGCCGGGAAGCCGGTCGATCACGCGAATCCGTTCGTCGGACTGTTGCTCGTCTGTATTGTCGGTGTCATCGTCGCCACCATCGTGAGTGCGCAGCGTGGGCGACTGCCCTTCATTCGCCGCATCGCCGGCCTCAATGCCATTGACGAAGCCGTGGGGCGCGCGACGGAGATGGGGCGTCCGATCTTGTTCTCCGGTGGACTGGCCCCGATTGGCATCATCAGCTTGCAGGCGTTGGCGGTGGCCAGCCATGTGGGGCGCGCCGCCGTACGCTACGGTACGCGGATGATTATCCCGGTGTGCGACCAGACGATGATGCCGGCGACCGAGCAGGTGATACGGGAAGTGTATACCTCCGAAGGCCGCCCGGAAGCCTACCGCCCGGAAGATATCCGCTACCTCTCCGACCGGCAGTTCGCCTATGCCGCCGGCGTCACCGGCATTTTGCACCGCGAACGCGTCGCGGCCAGTTTCCTCTTCGGCCAATTCTATGCCGAGTCACTGATTCTGGCGGAGAACGGGCAGGCAGTGGGCGCCATCCAGGTGGCAGGCACGCCGGACTTGCTGCAGATCCCCTTCTTCGTCGTCGCGTGTGATTACACGATCATCGCCGATGAGTTTTATGCCGCGAGCGCCTACCTCTCGCGCGAACCGACGCAGCTTGGCAGTCTGGTCGGCCAGGATATCGGTAAGGCGATGCTCTTTGCGCTCATTCTGGTAGGCATGGTCTGGAGTATCTTCACCCCCGGGCACCCGTTACTCTACTGGCTTGGGGGCAGCCCGCACTAATTCTCGCCGCTTTTCTCCCTGCCTTGTCGTATTACACAACGATTGCAAACGCGATACGACTGGACGACCCCTTCCTTGAGTCGCTATACTACCGATACGGGTTTCGGGAAAGAAGTGAGCGGCGATTATGGCGACGGAAAAATCGGCGGGGGCAGTCATCTATCGATTGGCGGAAGACGGGCAGGTACTTTTCCTGTTGCTCCAGCCTGCGCCGGGTAAGCCCTGGGGATTCCCCAAGGGTAAGCTTGATGACGGGGAGACAGAGGAGGAAGCCGCTCGCCGCGAGATCGCTGAAGAATCCGGATTAACGGACATTGATTTTGATCCGAGTTTCCACCTGGTCATCCACTACAATTACCGACGCGGCCGCAGCATCATTCGCAAAACGGTGGTCTATTTTCTCGCCCGCACGACGTCCGCCAACGTGCAGATTTCCTGGGAACATGTGGCCTATCGCTGGGCGACATTACAGGCAGCGCTGGACTCGGTAATCTACGAGAATGCGCGCGATACCCTTGGACGTGCGTATACCCACCTCGCGCGGCAGCATGGGCTTCCCGCGCTTGACGCATCAGGCAATTGAGCGCCTCGCGCGTTTCTCCGCTCGTGTGGCAGCGCGGGAAATAAATAGTCATCAAAAGGTAAGTTTGCTCCTGCTGACGAACCTGTGCTTATTGATGGGCGCCCATGTGTTGCCACGCATGGATAATCGTTATCCAGCCGCGTGGTCCTGTTGGCACCTCCCCTGCGGTCTGTCCGCATGGGATAATTCGTGAATAGTAGGGTGGGTATGTCCCGTCCCCCGCTCCAGTGGCCATGGGCGTTGCTTCTCGCTACGGCGCTTGCGATGGTGACCGTGCTCGGCTTGTTCTTGCTGCGCACGTCATCGTTCCAAGAGATATTCGCCGGCGCGGCCCTCTGCGTTGCCGCGCTCTTTTCGGTCGTCTGCATTCTCGGCAGCCAACAGGCCATCCATCTGCGCCGCGAGCGCCGAGCATGGTTGGTGGTCCTCATTAGTCTGTTGTTTGCACTAGTGGGGCAACTGCTCTGCACTACCGTGCCAGGGGGGCGCTTGTCACCGATGTTCGGTGTTCTCGCCAATACCGGTAGTTACCTCGCCCTCTGGGTGGCGTGCTATTTGCGCTCGGGGAAAGCCCCGCAAGATGCGCCCAGTCGATGTGTTTTAGCTGTCGATCTCCTGCTCATTCTCTGTTCCTGCCTTGCGTTTTTCGGCTGGCTTTCCCGCTCGTTGTCGGTCAGTGGGCGCAGCATCGCCGCCAACGGCTCCCTAGCCCTGCTGTACGCAGTGCTGGGTATGCTCACACTCATGGTCCTATCGTGCATGCTCTATCGGGCATTACCGCGTCCTTTGCATGGCCCACGCACGCTGCTGGTCGGGGGGGGCATCCTCTGGATTATGGCGCAGTGGGGCACGACGTTCCGGGTGTTGCATGGTGACGCCGCCTTTGCCGGCGTCTGGTGCGTGCTCGGGATGCTGGGGCTGACCAGTTATGGGATCGCCGCGCTGTGGGAAGCATCATTCTACCAACAACGTTCCGCGCGCCTGCGCGTCATTGACCCTTTTCCCGCGGCCGCCGCATTGTGGATTCCCGTGTTGCTGGTGCTCGGCATGCTGGCCGTCTCCGCCTGGAGCGCCGGGCACGGTGCCACCACGTTTCTGCGCGTGGGCCAGTGGTACGTGCTGCTCATCATGGTGTTATTCGTGATCCGCCACTTGCTCACCTTCGCACACCATCAGCGCTTGTATCGACATCTGCAAGGACGCTTTGCGGACATGGCGGAGAGTGCCGCGACGGACCCCTTAACCAACCTGGCGAACCATCGCTTTTTTATGGCGCGCCTCATCAAGGAGATGCGCCGCGCCACGCGCTATCAACGGCCGGTTGCGCTGATATTCTGTGATCTTGATCATTTTAAAGGCATTAACGATACCTACGGGCATATCGCCGGGGATCATGTGTTACAGGTGATGGCCGAATGTTTGCAGGGTGGCGTACGTGAATTGGATATGGTGGCCCGCTATGGCGGCGAGGAATTCGTGATTTTGCTGCCGGAAACGACCATGGTCCACGCCGCGCTGTTGGCGGAACGATTACGCATTGCCGTCGAGCAATTGCGGGTACCTTTGCGCCAGGACGAGGTGACACGCCTGACGATGAGTTGCGGGATTTCCGCCTATCCTGAGACATGCGATTCAGTGGAATCGCTCTTGGCGTCGGCGGATAATGCCATGTATCAAGCCAAACGGACAGGGCGAAATCGTGTTGTTTCCGCGCCCACCTGTCCCACCGCACCGGCTATCCGACCCACGAAGGGAGACCCTGCTCCATCGCTCTAGCAGCATGTTGCAGTACTCCGCCGGCGGAGTACTGCAACATG
>DASXVL010000162.1:0-3897 GCA_036504255.1 Armatimonadota bacterium
CTCGATGACATCGACGCCCAGGCGGGCCAACTGGCGCGCGACTTCCAGCTTTTCGCCAATATTCATACTCGCGCCCGGGGATTGCTCCCCATCGCGCAGGGTGGTATCAAAAATCCGAATCGGCATGGTTGGCTCCTTTGCACCGACAAGCGTGTCGGCGACGGTCTGAAACAGGTCATCCCACTGCACGGGTGGGATCTCGCGGAACGTCTCATCGTTCAACATGGCGAGCATGCGCTCGCGCAGTTCCGCCGAGGGTTGGTAACGGCCTTGCAGCAGATCGGAGAGATAGCCGGGGCTGCAGCCCAGCGACTTGGCAAACCTCGCCTGGCTCAAGTTGCGCCGGGCGAGGGCGCTTAGCATGCCTTCACGCCGCAGTTGGATCATTGGCACCGGTTGTCCTCCTTTTATGAGTATAACCGAATAATACTGTATGCATACCGAATAGTCAAGGCGTTCTGAGAGAAATAATCGCACCAGCAGGCGTGCCGGCAACTGCGCCTATTTGTTCAGCTCTTCACGCATGCTTGGTGTCTCATGGCGCGTTATCCTTTGCGGGGGTAGAGGAGTCACCCCCGCCGCGCCGAAAGTGAAAGGGGAGTGGGTTTTTGAGGGTGAGGGAACGTGCCAAAGTATAGCCAAGAGACACTAGCGACGATACAACGCGACTACCAGGCCGGCCGTGAATGCGCGGATGCCGGGCAGCTTGAGGACGCGCTCCCCTTCTTTGACCGGGTGCTGGGCCATCTCCCGCGTCGCCGTCGCGATCGGCTGTATCGTATTGAAGGCGGGAGAGCCGTACCCGGCGACCCGGGCGTGCTCTGGTTGCCGCCCGTCTTTCGCGAGGCCTTGCTTGCCAAGGTGTTCTGTTTGAACCAGCTTGGTCGTTTTGCGGATGCCTCGGTGTTGCTGCAGCGAGCACTCGAATTAGACCCGGAAAATCCCACCGTCTATACGGAAATCGGTTTTGCCCATGGTGAGTTGGATAATTTGCCCGCCGCGCGCCGCGCCTACGCCTATGCCGCGGAGTTGGAGCCACAGAATCCCGCCCACTGGCGCGCGCTCACGCATCTGGCGTTGGTGGCGGAGGAGTATGAAGAAGCGCACGCGTTCGCGTTACATGCGGTGACGCTCGACCCGGATTCGGTGCATGCGCTGCATCAGTTGGCCTTCGCGCGCTATCGTCTCGGCCAGATGGAGGGGGCGATTGCCGTCCTCGAACGCGCCGTCGAGATCGATCCGGATGATCGGGAGAGTATTCTGCGCCTGGCCGGCACATTGCGCGAGGCAGGACGCATCCGTCTGGCCATTGCGCGGACCGCAGCCTATTTATTGCGCCATGACACGGACCCGGAAGTCTTGGGCGTGATGAGTGATCTGCTGCAGCAGGACGGCACGGCCCCCGAATTGTTTGCACACGCCGAACGGTTACTCGCGCGCAATCCGCGCGACCCCGACGCGCTGGATTTGTTGGCCTGGGGCTATTACCAGCACGGGCGCGTGCAGGAGTCGTTGGAGGTGCTGCGGCGTTTAGTGGCCTTCGAGCCGATGCAGGCGCACCACCATTTCAAATTGGGACTGATTTACGAGACGCTCGGCAACCTGCCGCTGGCGATGGCGTCGTTGCTGCGCTCCGAGGCGTTGGCGCATGGCGAAGAAGTGGGCGTGATGGCGCGTGAGGCCGTGCAGAACCTTGATCAGGTACAGATCGAACAGGTCATTGCCCGCGCCGAAGCGGACATCCAATTTCGTTACCGCTTGCAGCATGATCCGGCGCAGGCGATGCTCCACGCCGGCTATCTCCTCAGCCCGCGCGGCTTCCATATGCTCCAATCCTTTGACCTGAGCCGCGAGCGCATCATGGGTGTGGACACCCGGCCGCGCACCATTCATTAACACGTGGGAGGGTTCTGTCTTTGCCCACCGTCACTCCCGACATGAAGGATTGCCCGATGACCCCGCACACACCCGCATGCCCGCGCGCTGATCGCGGCATACGCATCCTCTCCGCGGCGACGCCGGCCGACGTGCAGTGTGAAATCGCGCGTGTCGGCTGCCGGGACGCTGGTGTGCGCATCATGACGCCGCGCGGCTTACTGCGCCTGGTGCGGCTGGAAGGGGTCGCCACTAAAGTCGCCAACATCCTGAAGCAGGAGATGCTCGCGCATGGCGGGGACGCCGCCGTGCACTGGCAGACGATCGCTTGCGGTGTCGCGCAGACCGCCGTGCTGCTGCTGGGCACGGAAGCGCAATTGTACGAAGTCTGTGCGCATCTGCGCCGCCAGCCCTTCGGCCTGGCCGCCACCGGGGAAGCGATTCTCGCCGCGCTGGCCGCCTATAGCGCACCGGGGAGCGCCCTGCGCTGCGGGCCGTATACGCTGCCGCTGGGGCGCAAGACCTATGTGATGGGCATTATTAACGTCACGCCCGATTCATTTTCCGGCGACGGGCTGGCCACGCATCCGGATACTGTGCTGCGCCAGGGCGAGGCGATGGTGGCTGCCGGCGCGGATCTGCTCGACGTGGGCGGTGAATCGACGCGACCCGGCGCGGTCGAGGTGCCGCTGGAGGAAGAGTTGCGCCGCGTGGTGTCCGCCGTGCGCGCGTTGGCGCCGTTGCGCGTGCCTATCTCGGTGGACACCTACAAAAGCGCCGTGGCGCGGGAAGCCGTGGCCGCCGGCGCGACCCTGCTGAATGATATCAGCGGACTGCGCTTCGACGCGGACATGGCGCGCGTGGCCGCCGAAGCGGAACTGCCCGTGGTGGTCATGCATATCCAGGGTACCCCGCGCACGATGCAGCAGCAGCCGCACTATGAAGACCTGATGACGGAGGTCTGCGCCTATTTGCAGCAATCGACGGAGCTCGCCGTCGCCGCGGGCGTGCCGCGCGACCAGGTGATCCTGGACCCGGGGTTCGGGTTCGGCAAGAGTGTGGCGGATAATTTGACGTTGATCCGCCGCCTGCGTGAATTGACCTCGTACGGGCAGCCGGTGCTGCTCGGGACCTCGCGGAAATCGACCATCGGGAAGGTTCTCGGTGATCTGCCGCCGCAGGAACGCATCGAAGGGACGGCGGCGACCGTCGCGCTGGGAATAGCCAACGGAGCGGCGATTATTCGCGTGCATGACGTGCTGGCCATGGCGCGCGTTGCGAGAATGACGGATGCCATTGTACGCGATGTGTGAATTCGGGTAAAATGTACAGTGCACCGTTCGTGCAAAGGTTGTGAAGGAGTTCAATTTGTCAATGGAGGAAATGCGCTGTCCCCGGTGCCAGGGAAAAGGGGATATTCCGACGCTGAGCGGCCAAGGTGTTATGAAATGCTTTGCCTGCGGTGGCACCGGAATTATTGACGCCAAAGATTACGCGTGGAAGAGCAAGTGGGGAGGGCTGAGCGCAGAACCGGAGAAAGAAGCGCCGAAGCGCCGCGCCGCGAAAAGCACCACGCCCAAAACCAGCGTGGCGAAACCACGTAAGTCCACCGCGAAGCCCAAGCCACCGCCGCCGCCCAGCGTCGAGGAAACGACCGGACGTACCCCGTTGCATGAAGAAGCCTCGCATGGCTTTTTGCACGGCGTCGTCGAGTTGTTGGAGGCCGGGGCCGATGTCAATGCGCGTGATCATGATGGTCGCACCCCCTTGCATTGGCCCGCGTATCGCGGTCACACGGCCGTCGTGCGCGCGTTGCTCGATCACGGCGCGGATGTGAATGCCGAAGATCAGCAGGGGCGTACCCCGTTGAAGATGGCCACCATCGGCAACCATGCCGAGGTTATCGCCTTGCTCGAAGAGCGCGGCGGGCACCGCTGAAGCGACGGTCGTCCTTAGAAACTGTCTTCAAAGTATCCGCCACCGTCTCGCGGGTCTTTTTCGTGGCTGACGGCGTTGGAGTTC
>DASXVL010000163.1:0-5724 GCA_036504255.1 Armatimonadota bacterium
TGGAGATGGATGCCATCATGGGGCTCGCGCATGCGCATAATCTCATCGTCATCGAGGATGCGGCGCACGCGTTGCCGGCTGGCTACCATGGCGCCCAAATCGGCGCGTGCGACCACCCGGTGGCGTTCAGCTTCTATGCCACGAAAAATCTCACGACGGCGGAAGGCGGGATGCTCACCGGCTCACCGGAATTTCTGGAGCAGGCGCGCATCGTCAGCTTACACGGCATGAATCGCGATGCGTGGAAGCGTTATGATAAGGGCGGGAGTTGGTTCTATGAAATTACCCTACCGGGGTTCAAATACAACATGACCGACATTCAGGCGGCAATCGGGCTCTGGCAATTGCGTAAGTTGGAAAGATTTCAACTGCGTCGCCGCCAAATTGCCGCGCGATATACGACGGCGTTTTCGGGCATTTCCGGGTTGGGCTTGCCCGTGACACGCCCAAATATTGAGCATGCCTGGCACTTGTACCCATTGCGTATCCATGCTGACCTCTTCGGCTTGACGCGTGACGAGGTCATCGGTGAACTGCATGCGCGAAACATTGGGACCTCGGTGCACTTCATCCCCATCCATCTGCACCCCTATTACCGGACGAAATACCACTTTCAACCGGGCGATTTTCCTGTCGCCTATGCGAATTTCCAGCGTCTCGTCAGCCTGCCATTAAATCCGAGTCTGACGGACGAGGAGGTGAACAGGATAATCGCCGCGGTACAGGACATCGCGGTCGCGCCCGCCATGCGCCGCGCCGCGTAGTTCAGCGGGGCTGGAGGGATGACATGCAGCGACTATTGGATGGCCTGCTTGCCCTGTGTGGGCTCTGCATCTGCTCGCCGCTACTGCTGCTGGCTAGCGCGGGGATCCGCCTCTGCAGTCCGGGACCGATACTCTACCGTGCGCGCCGTACGGGTCGCCACGGGCATGAATTCATTATGTACAAATTCCGCACCATGCATGTGGCGCATGCCCACGGGACGAGCCCTATTACCGCCGATCATGACCCGCGCATCTTTCCCTTTGGTAATTTTTTACGCAAAACAAAGATCGATGAGTTACCGCAACTCGTCAATATCCTCATCGGGCAGATGGCCATCATTGGGCCACGGGCGGAAGATCCGGCTATTGTCGCCGCGCACTACGATACCGCGGCGCGCGAGACGCTACGCGTGCTCCCAGGGCTCTCCAGCCCTGGGAGCTTATACTACTTCACGCATTGCGAGGACATGCTGACCGGCGATGACCCGGAACGTCTCTATCTCGAACAGGTATTGCCGCTCAAGCTCGCGCTGGATCGCATTTATGTCCAGCAATCCGGTCCGCTGCAGAATTTCCGGATGATCGGCCGCACCGTGGTGACCATTCTACAAGTACTCTGCGGTCAAAAAAACTTCCCGGACCCGCCGGAGATGGCACAGGCCCGGGAATTACTCGGCGTCGAGCTACCGACACCGGAATGGTAGCGCGGATTATTCGGCGACAGCCGTCATATGACGCATCTCGCTATAGCGCATAATGATCTCTCCCGGTTCCAGGCGTGACAGGCGTTGCAAACTGAATTCCTCTACGGTGTAGGAAGCCATGACCGAACCATAGACCACGGCCTTACGCAAATTCTCCTCGCTGGTATCGCAGGTGACTGCCAGGTAGCCCACTAATCCACCCGCGAATGTGTCGCCGGCGCCCGTCGGGTCGCGGACTTCTTCCAGCGGAAAAGAGGGGGCGACAAAATAATCATTATTCGTGAACATGAGCGCGCCATGCTCACCCTTCTTGATGATCACGACACGCGGCCCCATGGCGAGTAACTGGCGTCCGGCGAGCACGAGACTGGTGGTGTCGCACAGCTGACGCGCTTCGGAATCGTTGATAGTCACGGCATCGACGCGCCCAATGACCTCCAGCACTTTATCGCGTTTCCCGTTAATCCAAAAATTCATGGTATCGGCCATCACAAACTGGGGGTCGCGAATTTGGTCAAGCACCGATAATTGCAAATCCGGATCAATATTCGCTAGAAAGACAAAAGGGGTATCGCGATAATTCTCGGGAATGGTCGGCTGAAACGACTCGAAGACATTGAGATGGGTGGCCAATGTATGCGCCTGGTTCATATCGTATTCGTAGTAACCGTTCCACCGAAAGGTCGCCCCCGCAGTGCGCTGCAATCCGCCAAGATCAATGCCGCGGGTTTGCAGAAATGTCACGTGTTCATCGGGGAAATCATCGCCGATGACACCGACTAAGCGCACGTCAGAGAAATAGGAGGCTGCGGTGGAGGAGTAGCAGGCCGCTCCTCCCAGCACTTCCTTGACGACGCCAAAGGGCGTTTCAATGGTATCTAAACCGATGGACCCCACAACGAGTACCGGCTGACGTATCGCCTCACGTTCGTTCACCGTGAACCTCCTCTGTCTCGACAAATCACAGATGCATCGGATCGCATCCATGTACCCTGTATGCTACCTCTACTCTTTCGGCATTGTCACCGATCGTCCTGTTTCCCAGGCGTTGGTACCGGCACATTGTGTGAGGAATTTGTCAATTTAACGCCGGCGTGATAACATATACGCGAACTTCCGCCAAGGGGGAGTAGCAGAGTCGATGCCTATCGACTCCAGCAGGTCAACAATCTCGGAGGAATGCTGTTCCTCCTGGCCTGCCTGACCGGACGTCAGCGATGATGTCTCCGGGTGTGAGACCTTTGGCTACGCGCAATAATGGCGCGTGGCCAAAGAATGCCACACGCCCGGAGGAATGATGAAGCCAACCGTTTCCCGCCATCTCATCCCCATCGCCATTGCCCTTTTGGCGACAATTCCCGGCGCCTACTTACGCTTAAGCGGTCTGGGCGAGCAGTTGCTCGTACAAAACAACGGTCGCCAGGCGCATTGGGTGGCCATTGCGGCCGGGCTTGCCGTGCTCGGCGCTTCCTTTCTCCTCCTTTGGGCGTGCGATGCTGTCCAGGAAGATATCTCACAAACGTTGGCGCTGGCCATTGTCGCCCTCATCGCCGTGTTGCCCGAATACGCGGTGGATATGTACATTACCTGGCAGGCAGGCTCCAAGCCGGAATATGCGCATTATGCCATTGCCAATATGACGGGGGCCAACCGCTTGATTATCGGCGCGGCCTGGCTCGTCATTGTAGGCATCTACTGGTTGAAGACGCGAAAAGCGGTAAAGATTGAGCAAGAGCGTCGTACCGAACTTTTTTTTCTCGGCATCGCCACCGTGTATGCGTTTTTTATTGCGTTAAAGGGCAGCCTGTCCTGGTATGACGGGCTAGTCTATTTCGCGATCTATGTCTGGTACATACGTGTCGCCGGACGCCGTCCTTGCCTTGAATGTGAGGCGGAGGGACCGGCAGAACTACTGCTGAGTTTCCCCACAGTCAAACGCCGCCTGGCGACTCTGGGTATGTTCCTCATCGCGGCCGGAGCCATCGCGATGAATGCCGCACAGTTCTCCGAGGGATTGCTCACTACGGGCGCGGTGCTGCACATCAATAAAGCGACATTGATTCAATGGCTCGCCCCGATTGCGTCCGAGGCGCCGGAGTTTACCGTCGCCATTATGTTCACCCTGCGGAAACGCGCCGGGCTCGCCTTGGGCAGCTTACTCTCGGCGAATCTGAATCAATGGACACTGCTCGTGGGCATGATTCCCTGGGTGTACGGCTTCGCGCATGGCTCTTTTGCACACCCGATCCCCATGGACAGCAATCAGATGCATGAAATCTTGCTCACCGCGGCGCAATCCTTACTCGGCATCATGATGCTCTCTACCTTGCGCCTGTCGCTCGGGCAGGGCATTGTCCTGTTTACATTATTCATTGGACAGCTGGTAGCGCCCCCGATCATCGTGGCGCACCCGGCATGGACATTCTTCGGATTCACACCTGACCCCAAACTTGTGCATCCGACGTTCGCCCTAACCTACGTCGTGATATCGCTCGTGCTGCTGCTGATGAAGCCTGGGCGCCTGTCGGGACTCTGGCAAGGCGCGAAGCCTGACACGTTTTGTTCGTTGCCCGGCGTGGAGGATGAGGACGATGTTGTGCTGAGCAAGGCGTAAGCTATGGAGCTAACGAGACGGGCGGATGAGGGCCTGGTATATCGCCCGGCGTTGCATGCCCGTTTCGTTTGCTGCCCGGTCAGCCGCGTCACGTGCGCTCAGGCCCTGTTGCTGATAGCGCTGTGCAAGGCCAATTGCCTCGTCGGTCCGTTCACCGGCCTCCTGGACGATGAGTCCGTTGCCTGGCCAGACCAACACTATCTCGCCGCGTACTTCCGCCTGCGCGGTGTGCGCGGCCAAGTCACGCGCCGTGCCACGCCGCAGCTCCTCAAAGACTTTCGTCAGCTCACGCGCCAGCAGTACGGGATGCTCGGGGTTCAATGTGGCCAGATCCGCCAGCGTCTCGGCGGTACGATGTGGGGATTCAAAGGCGGCGCAGGTCTCCGACTGCAGCAAGCTCTCGCGCAATAACGCCAACCGATCCTTGCGCGTGCGCGGCAGGAAGCCCAGGAAACGGAAATGGTCGGTATTGAATCCTGACACGGAGAGTGCGGAGAGCACGGACGACGGGCCGGGAATGGGCGACACCGGAATACCCTCGGCCACGCACGCGGCGATGAGCGGTTGCCCGGGATCGCTGATGCCCGGCATGCCCGCGTCGCTCACCAACGCCACGTCGCCACCCTGGCGCAAATGCTCCAGCACTTCCGCTTCACGCCCCGCACCGCTATGCCGGTGATAACTAATCGCATGGGTCGAAATCTCATAATGCGAGAGCAGCTTGGCGGTGACGCGCGTATCCTCAGCCGCAATGAGCGTCACCTCGCGCAGAATGCGCACGGCGCGATAGGTCATATCTTCCAGGTTGCCGATAGGCGTACCCACTACGTACAATGTTCCAGGCATGCGATATTATAGCGCCAGATCGGCTGAACTGGCCAATCGATGACCATCGTGCTACATTGCCAGCACCCATTCCCCTAAAAAATTGTCCGCCACTGTAATGTTTGCCGGGTCAGAGATGACTATAGGGTAGTAATGCCCAATCCGCGGAGGATCGCCATGGATGATGTCGCGCTGATTGAGGCCACGTTGTCGGGTAACGTGGAGGCGTTTGGCGTGCTGGTACGCAAATATCAGCATGCGCTCGTCGCCACGGCACGCCACCTGACCCGGAGTTCGGATGATGCGGAGGATCTGGCGCAGGATGCGCTCGTAGAAGCCTACCGGAGCCTCCGCTCGCTGCATGACCGCACGAAATTCCGGGCCTGGATCTATGGCATACTCCGGCACAAGTGCCTCACCTACCTCCAACGTCGTCACCCGGAACACTGTTCCTATGACGATCTGGCCGAATCGTTGTCGGCCCCGATGCAACAGTCCGAGGGCGTGGAGTTGGCTGAATTGCTCGACGGTTTACCCCTGGCGTATCGCGAAATCCTCGCGGCGCGCTACATTCAAGAGTTGACTTACGAAGAGATCGCCGAGGCGCTGGGTACGAACGTCAACGCCGTGCGCGTACGCTGTTGCCGGGCGAAGGAACGCTTTCGCGAGCTGTTCGCCGCCCGGCGCTTACAGGCGGAAGGAGGTGTGTCATGCTGAAGCCGTGTAATGGATGGAATGAACGTGTGTCCACCTACCTGGATGGGGAAGGGGACGCGAAAGAACGCAAGGCTGTGGAAGCGCATCTGCATGACTGCGC
>DASXVL010000164.1:0-2242 GCA_036504255.1 Armatimonadota bacterium
ACGGTAGCCGGGGCCATTGACAATGAGGTGATCTCCGGGGCCTTGCTGGATGCGCGCAATGCCATTCGCGAAGGTGAACGTGTGGCTGACCCGCTGGAGCGGAGTAAGCTCTTTCCCTCCATGGTGTTGCAGATGATCTCCATCGGTGAGGAAACCGGTACCCTCGACGCCATGCTGGGAAAAGTCGCCGAGTTCTATGAGGAAGAGGTCGATGCTGCGGTGGAAAGCTTGACCGCCGCACTCGAACCCTTGATGATCGTTTTTCTCGGGGGCATCGTCGGCTTTATCGTGGTCGCAATGTTCATGCCGTTGGTGAAATTGATCGACGGGTTGGCCGGTGGTGGTGGCGCCAAAGGTGGCGACGAATAAGCATAGCGGATGCGACCGTGCGTATCGCGTCGCACCGGCGTGTTAATCCGGTTTGAAAGTATCGGTAATTTTCGTGCGCTCTGTCCATGCGAGTGTAAAGAGCGCACTTCGTCTCATTACGTGCAGGACACGCGTAGGAAAGGTCATTCTGTCCCATGAATACAGCCCAGTTGATGATCGGGGCGGTGACGGCGTTTCTCTATGGAATCGTCGTCGGTAGCTTTTTAAATGTCTGCATCTATCGCTTGCCGCAGGGCGAATCGCTCTCCTCCCCCCCCTCACATTGTCCGAAATGCCAGACGCGTCTGCGTCCGCGTGACCTGGTGCCGCTCTTTAGCTTTCTAGCCTTACGGGGGAAGTGTCGATACTGCGGGGTATCCATCTCCTGGCGCTATTTCACGATTGAGTTCATCACCGGGCTGCTGTTTACCGCGTTCTGGCTGGCGCTGGCATGGCAGTTCCCCGATCGCCTCGCAACCGCGCCGTTTCTGTTCATCGTCGTGATGGCCTGTATTTTTGCCGCCGCCATGCTGGTCACGTTCATGATCGATCTGGATACGACGTATGTGATCGAGCCGGTCACCTGGGTGGCGATGGCCGCTGGCTTGTGCTTTGAACTCGGCAGTAAATGGTTGCGCATCGAACCTGTCGCCTTCACAATCGGTGGCCTGACCATTCCGTATCTCCCGGCCGCGGTACCCGGCATGGCGCTGGGTTTTCTCGTCTTTGTGCTCATGGATCTTTTCGGGCGTCTGATTTTCCGCAAGCCAAGCATGGGGCTCGGCGATGCCTATATCGGTGCGGCCATCGGCGCCATGCTGGGGCCACAACTCGCGCTACTATCATTTGGAATCGCCATTATTTTTGGCGCGGTCATCGGGGTAGCGCTGATGATAGCCGGTACGCTGCAGCGCCGGACAGCGCCGGGAGCGGAAGAAGGAAAATCACCCGAAGATATTGAGGAACTTCCGCAGGGTACCTACATGCCGTTCGGTCCCTTTCTCACCGCCAGCGCCGTTCTTGTCGCCCTGGCGCCCGTGTGGGTTTCGACGCATCTCGCACAACTCTGGCATTGGTGGATTTACCAGAATCCCTTCGTGTCCTGATCCCATCGCTGTGACCCGCTGTAACCCCTAGCGCCATTGACATACGGAGACACCCGCAGGTTGATCCTGCGGGTGTCTTGCTAACTTTGCTGTGTAAATTTAGCGTACGGCCTTGTTGGAAGAGGACTAGTCAAACGGGCGTTTCGGTGATACAATATTTCCAACATGCTCTGAACGCCCGAGGGTCGGAGGACAGATGTCGGACATTCGCGCATTTATCGCCGTTCCGGTGGATGAGGCCATCTGCGCACAGTTCGCCGAAGTGCAACAGCGCTTGCGGCAGGCGCAGGCGGATGTCAGTTGGGTGCAGACCGACAGGGTGCATCTCACCCTCAAATTCTTAGGAAATGTCGTCGAAGAGCATATCCCGCCGCTGCACGATGCATTGCGGCTGGTGGCCGCGCGCACCGCGCCGTTTGCCCTGACCATGGCTGGGGTGGGCGCATTCCCGAGCTTCCGGCGTCCGCAGGTACTCTGGGCCGGGGTGACGGAGGGCATGACGCCGTTAGCGGTGCTGGCTGGGCTCGTGGATGAGGCCATGGCCGCCCACGGCTTCCCGCGGGAGACACGGCCCTTCCGCGCGCATGTGACGCTCGGGCGGGTGAAATCCCCTGCGCATGCGGCAGAGCTACGCGCGTTAGCGGAGGCGTACCGCGAGACGACTTTCGGTGAGATGGCGGTGACTCAACTGCGACTGATGCGCAGCGACCTGTCCCCGCAGGGAGCACGCTATACCGTATAGTGTCGGTGGGCTCTTACGGGGTGTG
>DASXVL010000165.1:0-2873 GCA_036504255.1 Armatimonadota bacterium
AACGGCAGATTGCCGCCAAGTTCGTGATACATCATGTAGGCGCCGAATCCCCGCTCACGATTCATGCCGAGCGCGACGTAATCCTGTTGAAAGAAACCGTCATATATCTGCTGGTCAAGTACACCCGTATTCCGTGACCCATAGCGTGCGGCGGGTATCAGCGCAATGCCGCGCTCGTTCTGCAGCATTTTTGTATCGATACCATTGCCACGGAAACGCTCTGCCGGCGTATCCTTCACGCCCGCCTCGTCGCGCAGCATATCCATGTACCCGTCACCGACCATGTACAGGCTGACGTCTTTGCGCGGCCCACTGAAGGCATCGCGCAGGCGACGGTGATAATCGAGTACCTTGCTGCAGCGCCAATCGAGCCACCGGGCGCGCATATCGCCGGTCGTGAGGAACTGATAGCGCTGTTCGAAGCGCTTCGGGTCGTTCGCAACGCCGGGCACGGTCATACCGGTCTCTTTTTGGAATAGCCCGACCGTGTAATCATCGTAGCCCCAGAGCAAGCTGGTAAAGCACCAGTCGCCGTACCACACCCAACTATCCAAACGCACGGAAACGCCGCCAAACGCCGGCGAGTCGCGCAACTGGTCGCCGATTTCGGCAAAGGTCTCGGTCCAGGCCTTTTGCACCGCGGGATGCATGAAGTTATTGTCGTTCCAGACGGTCGCTTCCCCACCCTTCAGCCCTTGGGCGCTGAAGTTCTTCACGTCGTCCGGGTTCTTCGCGAGTTTGGGCAGGTCCACCTTATTGCGGTACCACTGTCCGGGAAAGACCTCGGGGATGTAGGTCATGCGATACTTCTCGCACAATAACGCCGTCAAGCGAATCTGGCTATACGAGCTAGGCATGTAGCCGTCCAGGGTGGTCGTGGGAAAATACGCACCCTGGTACGCCACCGCCGGGCCGTTAATGGTGGTCATGCCCGTGTAGCGCGCCAGTTGAATCCAACGATTGAGCGCGATATATTCGGCGGCTATCTGCGGATACTGTTTCGCCAGCATGTCGCCGGCCACCAGAAAGCGCCAGTTTTCCCCTTCTTCAAACCAGTGTCCGAAAATGCGGCCTTTCGTGCGATCATCACGCGCGATCGGCAAGTCACCATCAAATTGATAGATACGAATGCGGGAAGCCGCCGCGCGCTGTCCGACTTGCTGGCTCAAGATGCCAACGTTAATTTCCCGCGAATAGGCCCAGAAGACAAAGCGATGTACGAGCATCGTATTCGACAGCGGGAACATCCCACCCGTCTCGATGGATTTACCGGAGTACCCGTTCGAGACGGTCTCGCGGGTGCCGTCTTCTTTCAAGTAGGAAACCGGCACCGCGATGGCACGCCGCTCATTGTCGGGATAGTCCATCTCGATGAGGTAAGCCGCGCCCGCTTTGGGCAGGGTCAGCTGGTAGGCGAACCCGGAGTAGGTTCGTGGCACAGAGATAGGATTGGTGATTTTCTCCACTTCGGGACCCGTGCAGTTATTGCTCTCACGATAGCGGCCGATGGTACTATCGGTCACGCGTGTCTTGCCGTTACATTCAAAGAAGCGCGCGGAGTCGATCGCCTTTCCCTGATCCATCTGTGTCGTACAGTCGATATCATGTACCAGCGTCTTGTGCTCGTCAGGGGAACCGGGGAAGGATTTCGTGTCGATGACGGCATACTCGACCTGATGAAAATCGGCGGCGCCCAGTGACGTGGCATTCGCGTCACGGCCCTGCAGGCGGAAGACACCCTCACCCGGACAAGGAATATCCAGCGTTTTCGTCGTGAATGCTTGTCCACCGGGGAAGGTGACCGAGGCCACAACTTCCGCGGCCTGCGCGGGATGTTGTAAATCCTGGCGCAGTATCTGGTAACTGACCGGGGTAGTGGTATAGCCACTGGTGACGACCAGCTTCACGCGCTCGCCGACGCGGACGACGTCGAGGCCGGAGAGCTTGGCGGATACGGAGTTCTGCGGCATATTGCCGGAGGTGCGCAACTCCATCGTCTCAAATTGCTGTGGCGGAAAGCCGACGCGACCCAGACGTTGAATGCGCAGCGTATGCGCGCCAGCGGTCAGTGCGAGATTCGCCGCTTTCGACCAACCGTCAGCCGTGCGGTCGGGCATGCCCTGGTAGCGATAGAGGCATACCCCATCGACAAACAAATCATGTGTAATGTTGCCCGACTTGAACACCAGTTGGTACCAGCCGGTTTTGGGCACGGTGATCTGGTAATCCAATTTCCAGCAGAGATCATTGGCTTTACCTTTCACCACCGGAGGAGCCGGACGCCCGTCGCCCCACTCACCGGCGCTATAGTCCCAAAAACCTTTCGTGACAATGGCATTTCCCTGATAGGTGGGAAGCGCCTGGCTGGGGAGGAACGCCCCAAAACAGAGACCGACCAGCGCGAGCGCCAGTAACAAATAGCGTTGATGCGTGTGCATACAGGACTCCTTTCGCAATCCACTTGTGTTAAATAATGATGGCTTAATCCGTTTGAAAGGGTAATTTCACTACGCGAGGAGGCGCACCGTCAGACGACCAGACGCCACGATGCAACCGTGATGGGGCAAAGAGCTTGGGAGGGTACCGCTCCGCAGTACCCTCCCAAGACTATCCAGTGGAATTTATTATAGCGAAATCTCTCGACTGCGCTAGGTGGGGCAGCGCTGTTATGTGTGAAACAAGTTGCAGGAACACCTATTACGGGGTCATGGTAATACGGAATTTGACCAGGCGCTGGTTCCAGGCATCGCCGACATACAGGTAATCCTGCCCGTCAACAGTAGCCACCGCGATGCCCGAGGGGCCGTCAAAGCCTTGCCCGGCGGTATCATCGACTCCAGCGAACCCGCCGTAGTTGAGCAGTAATTTACCCG
>DASXVL010000166.1:0-21500 GCA_036504255.1 Armatimonadota bacterium
AAGCCGTAATGTCGGATTATCGCCCATGGTAAGCCCTCAAAGTCAGTGTTAAGTCGTTGGCAATCGTACCGCAGGGCTTATATACCGTCAAGTGGCAGGTATGCAATAAAAGACCGCACCAGATGAGCTAGTCATCGATGCGGTCTTGGGGAAACGCTTTACGCTAGCGACGATTACTTCGAGCAGCCGGCGCAACCACTGCAGGAGCTTTCTCCCGTGAAGGACGGAATGATCTCATCGCGGAAAATCTCCTCCGCGCGTTCAGGGGTCGCGTTCTCCACCAGTTTGCCGTTGACGGAAATATTCGGGCCCTGGCCACACTTCTCGAAGCAGAAGGTGGCTTTGAGTTCCACCGCGCCTTCCAATTCATTGGCGCGCAGTAACTTGCCCAGCTTCTGCATGGTCTCGTACGCGCCTTGCTGGAAGCAGCAGGTGCCGACACAGACTTCCACCGTGACATTGCCACCCGCCGAAAGGGTAATCGATTCCTCAATGCGGCGTCGGCTGCTGTATTCGGTATGCAGCGCCTCATGCGCCTCGTGGCTGTTCGGTTCCTGCAGATGCCGTGTGTAGAGTTCCTGCACGGCTTGGTTCAGATGCGATTGCCGGTGTTTGCACCCGCTATCGATGGATGCCAGTCCCTTCGCGCGCTCGGCACGGCGTACCAGCGTATCGTGCGGGGGTTGCCCAGCGCCGCCGACACAACCGCCCGGGCAGGCCATCACTTCGACGAGATGATAGGGTTGACCGCCGCGCTTGACCTTCTCAATGAGTTCCGCGGCCGCCACCAGACTGTTGACAGTGGCGATGCGGATGGGCGTGCCGGCCACATCGACGACGGCCTCACGGGTCGTCTCACCGGCTTTCGCCGTCTGCCACATGTCGAGCTCCAGCTCTGTGCCGGTGACGATTTTGTAGGCAGTACGCAGCGCCGCTTCCGCCACCCCGCCCGATGCGCCGAAAATGACGGCTGCGCCGGACGATTCGCCAAACGGCTGATCCCACGCTTCGTTCGGCAAATTCTTGAAATCGAGGCCGTAGGCGCGGATCATCTTCGCCAGTTCCTGCGTCGTAATAACGGCATCGACGTCAGGCACGCCATCTGTCTGGAATTCCGGCCGTCGCGCTTCAAACTTTTTCGCCGAGCACGGCATGACGGAAACGCTGAAAACCTCCGAGGCCTGCTTGCCTTCTGCTTGAGTGAAGAATTTCTTCACGACCGAGCCGAACATCTGCTGCGGCGATCGGCACGACGACAAGTGCGGCAACAATTCAGGATAGCTCTGCTCCGCCGCTTTCACCCAGCCGGGACAGCAACTGGTGAAGATCGGCAGGTTCTCGCCGGTCTGCAGCCGTTTCAGGAATTCGTTGGCCTCTTCCATGATGGTCAGGTCAGCGGCGAAGTTGGTATCAAAGACCTTATCAGCGCCCATACGGCGTATCGCCGCGGCGATTTTCCCCTCAACGTTGGTACCGGGTTCCATGCCAAAGAGCTCACCGAGCCCGACGCGCACGGCCGGGGCGACCTGGAAGACGACAGTCTTCTGCGGATCGTTAAGCGCTTTGGTGACCGCTTCCACTTCCTGCTTCACCGTGATGGCGCCCACCGGACAGACGGTCGCGCACTGGCCGCAGTAGATGCAGTCCACGTCATGCAATTGTTTGCCGAACGCGGGGCCGACTTCCACCTGCGAGCCACGCTTGGAGAAGTCGAGAATGTGCATGCCCTGGTGCTCCAGGCAGACGCGCACGCAGTTGCCGCATAAAATGCATTTGTTCGGATCACGCACAATCGACGGGTTGTTGTCATCAATCGGCTTCTTATCTTCATCGGTGGGGTTGATGAAGCGAACTTTGTCGATGCCGTAGCGCTCGGCATAGTCCTGCAATTTGCAGAAGCCGCTCTTGTCGCAGGTGAGGCAGTTACGGTCATGTGCAGCGAGCATCAATTCGAGCGACATCTTGCGTACACGGCGCACGCGTTCGCTATTCGTCTGCACAGCCAGGCCATCTTCCGGCGGCGTGGTACAACTGGTGACGATGCCGCGCTTCCCGGCATCCACCACGCACATGCGGCAAGCGCCGAATGGGGTCAGGTGGGCCTGATAGCAAAGCGTGGGTAACTCGATCCCTGCCTTGCGGACGACGTCCAGGATGTTTTTCTCATCAGTAAATTCAACGGGGCGGCCGTCGACGATCAACTGCGGCATCACACTACCTCCTTGATGGCATTAAACGGGCAACTGGCAACGCATGCGCCGCAACGGACGCAGCTTTCCGGGTCAATCGCAAATGGCTCTTTCACCTTGCCGGAGATGGCGCTCGCCGGGCAAATACGTGCACACTTGCTGCAACCTTTGCATTCCGTCGGCTCAATGACATAGCGTTTGAAGGCCTGGCAGACCTTGGCCGGACAGCAGCCGTCGAGCACGTGGGCTTTGTATTCATCCATGAAATATTTGAAGGTCGACAGCACCGGGTTCGGCGCGGTTTTGCCCAGGCCGCAGAGCGAACCGTCTTTTACGGCCACAGCCAATTCCGCGAGGGTATCGATATCTTCGATGGTGCCAATGCCGGCGACGATCTTTTCCAGCGTTTGCAGCATGCGGCGCGTGCCCTCACGGCAGAGCGTGCACTTGCCGCAGCTTTCATTCTGCGTAAAGTTCATGAAAAAGCGTGCGACATCGACGATACAGGTGTCTTCGTTCAGTACCACCAGACCGCCGGAGCCGACCATCGCGCCGACGGAGAGCAGGCTGTCGTAGTCTAACGGTAAGTCGAGATGCTCTTCGGTGAGACATCCGCCCGACGGGCCACCGATCTGCACCGCTTTGAATTTCTTGCCATTGCGAATGCCACCGCCGATGGCGAAGATGACTTCGCGCAAGGTGGTGCCCATCGGTACTTCGATGAGACCGGTATTGACGACTTCTCCTGTGAGCGCGAACGTCTTCGTGCCTTTACTGGACTCGGTGCCCATGCTGGAGAACCAGCTCGCGCCGTTGCGTAAAATAAGGGGCACGTTGGCAAAGGTTTCCACGTTATTGATCAACGTTGGCTTGTCGAATAATCCACTGTTCGCCGGGAAAGGCGGCTTGCTGCGCGGCATACCGCGCTGCCCTTCAATCGAGGCGATGAGCGCCGTTTCCTCACCACAGACGAAGGCGCCGGCGCCTTCCTTTACGCGGACGTTAAAACAGAAGCTCGTCCCGAGAATGTTTTCGCCGAGCAGGCCTTGCTCTTGCGCCTGCTTGATGGCGGTGCGTACCCGGGCGACAGCCAGCGGATACTCGGCGCGTACATAGATGATGCCTTCGTCAGCGCCAACGGCGTAGGCGGCAATCGACATCCCTTCCAGTACCGCGTGCGGGTCGCCTTCCATGACGGAGCGGTCCATAAATGCGCCCGGGTCACCTTCGTCACCATTCACGATAACGTACTTTTTCTCCCCAGGGGCGCGTCGTACGAATTCCCATTTCCGCCCGGTGGGGAAGCCGCCGCCGCCACGACCGCGCAAGCCGGAGGCGCTCATTTCCTGACAGACCGCCTCGGGGGTCATCGTTTCCAGTACCTTCGCGAGGGCGGCGTAGCCGTCGCGTACCAGGTAATCTTCGATGCGATCCGGGTTGATGTTCCCACAGTTGGCTAACGAGGTGCGCTTCTGCCGCGCATAGAATGGAATTTCCAACTCGCCACGGCATTTCTCGCCGGTGCCGGGGTTGATATAAAGCAGACGATCAATTAACTGGCCATGGGTCAGCGTGACATCGACGATCTCCGCCACGTCGTCGGGGCGCACGCGCGTATAGAGGATGTCCATCCCGACGATTTTGACCAGCGGACCGCGTTCGCAGAATCCGTGACAGCCGGTATGATCAACTTGGCAATCGCCTGCGGGTTCTTTCACAAAGGCGACCAAATCTTTTCCGAGCAACTCTTCGAACTTCGCCAACACTTCGAGGGAGCCATTGGCGACGCAGCCGGTACCGGCGCATACCAGTACGCGAACCGCAATATTCTCACGTTGCGCTTGCGCATCTTCGCGGGCGCTTGTTAGCGCATCAATGGTCGCAATCATTACTGGCCATCCTCCATCTTATTGATTTCGTTGATGACTTTCACGATCGACTCGGGCGTCATCTGCGGATAGACTTTCTCGTTAATTAACACGACCGGGGCAAGCCCACAGGCCCCCAGGCAGCTCACAGTCTCCACGCTGAACCGGAGATTTTTCGTGGTGCTCTCACCCGGCGCGAGCTTCAGTTTTTGCCGAATCGCCTGGAGCACCGGAATCGATTTGCGCACATGGCACGCGGTGCCATCGCACAAGCGCACTTCGTATTTCCCCTTGGGTTCGAGCGAGAACTGGGAATAGAAGGTGGCCACGCCATAGATTTCGGAGGGTGAACGCCCGAGGGCGGTCGCAACATACGTGAGAATGTCCTGGGGCAAAAACCGATATTCGGCCTGCACCTTTTGGAGAATGGCGATCAGATTTGTCGCATCATAGTCATAACGCGACAAGATGTCGTTCACTTTTTGGAACTTGCGCATGCCCTCGCTTTCGGGCAAGGCCTGCACCGCCGGTTCATGCAATGTTGTTGTCATGTTCACTACTCCTGGATCGTGGGATCGCCAGCCAACTGCTAGTGGCCGAGCCTTTCGGGCTGTATCCGCCCTCCAAGCGCTTGTAATATAGACTCTCCTGGTAATTTCGTGCTCACTATAGCATATCGTGATATATTTCGCAATATGATTGTGAAATATATCGCAAACTCTTTTTGGGTGCACTTCTTCCCCTATTCACGCCATGTGGGCGCGCGTGCACAGGAGAATATTTGCGCCTGCGGAATCCATGAAGCAGTCGAGTCTCTGCGGGGTAATCAGCGGAGGGTATAACGATGTCCATCAAGGCTGAGATTACGTGTTATCGCTGTGGGACATGCTGTATTGCGCCGGATATCTCTACATTGCGCAAAGCAGTCGCCGTCCCCTGCCCTCATTTGGACGCGGGTCGCCGGTGCCGTATTTACGCCCATCGCCCGCCGGTCTGCCGTGAATACCGTCCTGATGCCGTGTGTTGCGCTCTGCAACATTTACCGGAGGGTGAACGGGTCACGTTCTTCCTCTCCATTTACGATTTGACTGGCGATGAGGAGAATTCCGAGTAGAACTCTGACCTATCCACTCTCCGACATGCCCCCCACAGGTTTGCCGGTATCTTATCGCCGGGTACACGTTGACAAGAGCGTCATATTACTCGGTCCATGCTGGTCCGGGTAAATTCTCCCGGCGCATATAATCTAAAAAGGAATTACTGCGATTCCTCCTCCCTCTCGCAGTCATCTTGCCTATGCAGTCTCTTCGCAAACGTCCACGCCTGATATGGTTTAGCATACTCTTATTGTGTTGGAGTTACGTGCTATTGCCCATCGCCGCCTCGGCCATGCAGACCAACGGGTCGCAAGTACCCGCCAGCGACGACGCGCCCCTCGGCGTCGATTTGCCGCCCAGCGCATCCGCCACCGCGTCCCCCCCGGCACAGACGGCAACGTCGCGTTCAGCGAGCGAGTTGCAGCAATGGCTCATGCTACAAGAGATGCTGACCCCCCACAGTCGGGGAAACGGGGCGCTCCCTTTGCTGGCGGGCAGCACAGCGGGCATGCCGACGAGCATTACCCGTACCTTGCAACCCAATTTGTTACTCAATGCGACAATCCCTGCGACAACGACGGGACCCAACGATAATTCACATTGGAATTTGCGCTACGACGGAGCTTCGGCAAAGATGCAGTTCGGCGAAATTCCAGCGACGTTGACCGGGAACGATTTGGTCTCACTCAACCGGACAGTGCAAGGCGTGCAGGTTGATGCCGTGCTGGCCAAAGGCACCTTATCCGGCCTAGTTAGTCAGGTCACTGCGCCGACCTACACGGATGAGATCATCGGACAAAATAACGCGGGCCCATACTATCTGAGTACATCGCCCGTGGCGGCGGGGAGCGAAACCGTCACGCGCAATGGACGTCAATTAGTACGTGAACGCGACTATCAGCTGGATGCCCAGGTCGGGGCATTGACGCTCTTGCGTGGCCAGTGGTTGACACCCAGCGATCATCTCACGGTGCATTACGAGGGGTTAGTGAATGGGGCGGTAGGCGGGCGTATCGTCGCGCTCCGCGGTGCCTACCCCATCTCCGATCATCTGACCGTGGGCATTAGCCATATCGGTCTCACCGGTCATGGTGCTTCAACAGCGGCAGCGGCAGACGAAGAAGACCACTTCTTGGGGAAAAGCATTGCGGGTCCGTTTTATCTGACTTATCGTCCCGTCGTCAACGGTTCGGAGACCTTAACCATCAACGGTGTGCGCCAAGCACGCAACATCGCCTATACCCTTGATTATGCCACGGGCCAATTACGCTTCCTCATCGGGCATATCCCACCGTATGGCGCGGCCGTGGATGTCCGCTACCGGGTGGCAGGTCAGAGCGCGGGGAGCACCGATCGTTCCGTGACGGGCATCGATCTCAACTGGCAAAGTGGCAAGGGGCTCGGCTTTAACCTGCAAACGGCGGTCAGTGGCGCGGCAACTCCGACGGCACTGGCACAAACAGTCGCACCCGTGCAAAATGAATTACTTACAATAAACCGTGGGCAAGCGTTGAATCAACAGGTGTTGCATTTACAGCATGTGCCCATCGTGCCCGGCTCGGAGACGGTACGCGCCCTCTCACAGACACTGGTCAGAAATCAAGATTATTCCTTAAATGCACAAAGCGGCGAATTGCGCCTCTTGCACACTGCTATTCCGCTCTCTCCCGTGCAACCGAGCTTACAGGTAAGCTACACGCCAGCAGCAAGCAGCACCGCCGCCACCGGGAATTCTGCCATGATCGCGACGGCGACGCTGAACCAGGGCAAAGTCTCCGCGATGGCACGCTTTCGCAAGACAGACCCTGGCTTCACGCCGCTGGATCCGGTATCGAGCGCGGTCGACCGTGCGCTGGAGTGGAGCAGCAGCTATGCGCCAAACTCTGCCCTAACGCTGAGCACGACCGGAGACAACTCACGGACGCCGAGTACCACCGTGGGCGCGCCGGGACAGACCGCAACGTTAGCGCAGAATCGTAGCTATGCCCTGAATTACCATCAGTCGAATCTCCCAGCGGTCACCCTGCAGCACACGACACACGCGTCGAGCGCCTTGCTGAACGGAGCGCCGCAGGGTGATAAATCGACAGACGACAATCTGTCTACGACCTGGACCAAGAAAGCGTTCACCACGACGGTATCGCTCGACCATTCGGTCGCGAGTACGCGCCAACCGCTGATGCTTGATGGTAGCGCGACTCCCGTGGGACAGGCGACGCCGGCCAATGCCTCCTCGATGTATCAGAGCACGACGCAAAGCGCCTCCGTCAATGTGGGCTACCATCCCAACGATCGCCTGGATCTGGGGCTCAACCTGATGAGGAATCATCTTGTATCAAGCACTGATGGCGTGACCAGCACCACGGGCGGCGAAAATCTGCAAGTCACGGCGACGCTGCACCCGAAATCGAACCTCGCGCTCAGCGCGAATATGCAAACGAATACCACGGATGCCATCAAATCATCGAATGGGACGACGATACCGGCGCAACGCAATCGTAACCTGTCCCTACAGGCAGATTGGCAACCGGCCAAGCAGCTACATGTTGCCACGGCGCTGCGCGCTGACCGCACGGCGGGCGGTGACCTCGGCGATAACGCGACCGCGACGTTAAGTCATGCCATCACCTGGTCGCCGAATGACGCAACCAGCGTGAGCGGTTATGCGGCACAACAACATGGGCAATTCACGCAGAGTGCAAAATCCCAGGCATCGTTGGTCGGCCTGAGCGCAAAAATCACGCCGCTCCGCCATACCACGGTTAGTGTCGACATCCAACATCTGCGCGGCAGCAACAGCGACGGGGTCAATCAACTCTGGCAGACAGAGGGACAAGCACGACGCGCCATGCCCAGTCTTGCCGATAGCTTGGGGGTGTCCTCGCCAGTCAATGGTACTAAGCTTACCGGGGTTAGCGGGAGTATCGGCTATAAGCTGGGGGAGAAACACGACCTCTCGCTCACAGGGGAATTAGTCGGCGGCGCCGGATCACTCGGCAAGTTTCGGCGGGACGCGTTCGGTATTGGCTGGCACTATCATGCCACGGATGACCTGGCCCTCTCGCTCGATGCGCGCCGTGTACGGGATCACGGTGTGCTCGCTGAATCGACCGAGCCGAAGGCCTTTACTGATTTAAGCGCATCCATGACATGGACGTTTTGAACCAGGAAAGCAAATCTGGGTGAATATGTATAAGCGAGCGCTTTTCGGGTACAATATTAAGCGATATTCAAGGAGGTAGAACGAATGTATATTGCGTCACGGGCGCTCTGGCTGACTGTCGCCTTATGCGGAGTCCTAGGATTGTTCGCGCTCTCAGGGTGCGGAGGGGGAGCGACTGGCGGCAGCGATATCCCGAAAATCTCCCAAGATCCGGGTAATAATGGCGGGTTTGGCTCGATTGCCGGACAAGTTTCGACGCTGTCTACTGAAAATACGCCGCAGCCCGGTAAGGCGCAAATAGACTTTCCGCCTCGAGTGTTGGTATCACTCCGTCAGTTGAACGGGGCACACACCGACTCGACGACCACCAACAACCAGGGTATCTACCACTTTGACCAAGTGCCCAATGGCTCGTATGAAGTTTCGGCCACGACGCCATCACACACAGACGCAGGGGTGAATCTCACCAATACCGTGACGAACGTCCTGGTCGACCGCGGGAATCCCACGCTCGGTGTGAATCTGCTGCTGGGGAAACACCTGGTCGCGTTTACTGGGACAGTGAAACAAGGTTCACAGCTTGTGGTAGGCGCCACAGTCTCGGTGTCCGTGCAAGCGCATCCGTTCGACAATAGCTTCTCCTCAATCCAAATCATCCTCTCGACCACCACCACCGCCGGGGGAGCCTTTACGATTACCGTGCCGGACGAACCGGTCGATGCTTATATTTTCAACGCGCATAGCACCACATCAGCGGTAACGCCCGACTCGGTAGAACATACGATCATTCCGCCGCTGACGCCGTCGAAATTGCAGGTACCGCAATTCGTGTTGACCACCGTATCCAACCCGCGCCTGGCCACGTTAAAGATCTATGCGATGTCTTCCACGTTGCCACAGCCAACGCCCGAGGCCAGTTTGCAGGCGGCGCTGACCCGCACTGCGGTCGCGAAAATAGCGCACCTGCCCGCCACCTCGCGCTTTGTCCGTATGCGCAGCACTTCGCAACTCGCCCGTGTGAGCGCCGCTGCCACCGCAGGCCCCTTTATGGGAAATATCGAGAATTTACTCACCTGGGAAACGATAAGTACTGGCGCTGACGATATCCTGGGCTACTATCTCTACCGCTCTGGAACGCTCAATGGTACCTTTGTGAAGATCGGCCAGAATCCCGATCCTAATAATACCGTATTTTCCGATTATGACCCGGCGCTGAGTGTTAACGCGCCGGCCTTCTATACGGTTGCCAGTTACGCGGGGAACGGCACAGCTACTGGAAAAGTCGGCGTGCCGGCCATTGCAACCATTTCCAGTGCCTTGCCGCTGATCACGGGCCTGCTGCCAGGCGCAAGTGATGATGATAGCCCGACGGTCGCTGGCGGGCACGCCACGTTACAATGGGCTCCGGTGGCGGGCGCCAGAGGATACGTGGTCGTCGTCTATGCGGATCAGCCGCCGACGTTTAACTCGTCATTAGATACCACGTTATCGGGGCGCATCTATGATCCGGCCACGACCGTATTCACGATTACAAACCCTCCAGGCGTGCCGTCCCGTACGTACTGGTGGAGTGTGTCCGCCTACAATGTTCGGGTTGACGACACACACATCGGCGCGGCAACCGCGATTTCCTACTCGGCATACCGCAAGGTGACCGTGACGCAGTAATGCGGTGATCGTGAATTACGCAAAAGACCGCGCTCCCCGTTTGCATGGGGAGCGCGGTCTTTTTTGCAGGGAGCACTCGCGACAGCGTTTAGCGCGAGAGATAGTCGTTGATGACATTGGCCACACGCTTACCATCGCCCATGGCGAGGATAACCGTCGCGGCGCCGCGGACGATATCGCCGCCGGCGAACACGCCGGGAATGCTGGTCATTCCCTGTTCGTCAACGACAATGTTGCCCCATTTATTCAATTGCAGATCGGTAGACGAGGCGGTGAGTAATGGGTTGGCACGGGTGCCAATTGCCACCACCACCGTATCGCACGGGATGATGAACTCCGAGCCGTCCACGGGCACAGGGCGACGACGTCCGGAGGCGTCAGGTTCACCCAATTCCATGCGCACGCAGCGCAATCCGGTCACCCAGCGTTCGGCATTGCCCATGACCTCGACCGGCGCGACCAGTAACTCAAACTCGATGCCCTCTTCTTCCGCATGATGGACTTCCTCCATACGCGCCGGCATTTCAGCCTTGGTACGGCGGTAGACAATCGTCGCTTCCGCCGCGCCCAGACGTTTTGCCGTGCGTACGGAATCCATGGCTACATTCCCGCCGCCGACAACGGCGACATGACGGCCTTTGAGCACCGGGGTCGCCGACTCAGGGAAGGCATACGCAGCCATGAGGTTGACGCGCGTGAGATATTCGTTGGCGGAGTACACACCCTTGAAATTTTCGCCGGGCACATCCATGAAGACCGGAAGCCCGGCTCCGTTGGCAATAAACACCGCCGCAAATTGCTCGCGCAGTTCCGCAAGCGTGAAAGTCTTGCCGATGACGGTATTACACTCGATCTTGACGCCCTGGCGCTGCAGGCGGGCGATTTCCTGGCGCACGATTTCTTTCGGCAGGCGGAATTCCGGGATGCCATACACGAGTACGCCCCCCGGAGTATGGAACGCTTCAAAGATCGTGACGTCGTGCCCGAACTTTGCTAATTCACCGGCAGCGGTAAGGCCTGCCGGGCCGGAGCCAACAATCGCTACGCGTTTGCCGCTAGCCGGTGTTGCACTCACAGCGTCACCTGTTGCCTGTTGACGCGCCCAATCTGCGACAAAGCGTTCCAGGTAGCCGATAGCCACGGGAGCGCCCTTCAAACCGCGAATACAACGTTCCTCGCATTGGGTCTCTTGTGGGCAGACGCGTCCGGTTACTGCGGGCAGCGCATTGTCGCCGAGCAGACTCTCCGCGGCTGCCGGTAAATTTCCCTCGGAGAGGAAGCGAATGAAGCGCGGGATATCGACCAGCACCGGGCATCCGGCGATGCATTTGGCCTCTTTGCATTGTAAGCAACGCTGTGCTTCGAGCATCGCCAATTGTTCCGGCAGGCCAAGGTTCACTTCCTGGAAATTGGCGGCACGGGCCTGTGGGTCTTGGGCGGGCATGGTTTGACGCGCAATGGCCATGCGTTCTTTTGCAGAAAGATTTTGGTGATCAATCGTCATGGGTCGGAAATCACTTTCACACAGCACATAATTATTGGCAGCTACCGAGTCCTAATCGACATGCTTCCTCATGGAGCGTCACCGCTTCCTGTTCAAAGGTACGGTAGGTGCTCAAGCGGTCGCGGAGTTCATCGAAATCAACGAGATGCGCGTCAAACTCCGGGCCGTCGACGCAAGCAAACTTGGTCTCCGCGCCCACCGTCACGCGGCAACCGCCGCACATGCCGGTGCCATCGATCATAATCGGGTTCAAGGACACAATGGTATGCACGCCAAACGGTCGTGTCAGTTCGGCCACCGCGCGCATCATCGGCACGGGACCGACAGCGTAGACAATATCAACGTTTCCGTGTGCGAGCGCTTCGCGTAAGGCATCGGTGACAAAACCTTGCCGTCCGGCGCTTCCGTCGTCCGTGCAGACGATGACCTCGCCGAGCGCACGCAGCTCAGCTTCAAATATGACCCACTCTTTCGAGCGACCGCCAATAATGGAGGTAACGGATACTCCTTGCTGATGCAACCCCTGGGCAATGGGGTGCACGACGGCCGTTCCCACCCCGCCCCCCACGCAGATCGCCCGTCCGGATGTCAATAGTTCTGTCGGTAACCCAAGTGGCCCGACGATATCTTGGATGGCATCCCCTGGCTGGAGGCTGACGAGTTCTCGCGTGCTTTTTCCCACGGATTGAATGACCAGTACGATACTTCCGTGTTCGGCGTCAGCGTCCGCTATCGTCAGGGGAATGCGTTCCCCTCCCGGACCGCGACGGACAATCACAAATTGTCCGGGTTGGCGAATGGCGGCAATGCGTGGGGCCATCACTTCAAGCCGGGTGACGTTGGGGGACAGTAACGTGGTGGAGATGATTGTATGCATGACGCTTGTGATGCTTTCTCACTCGATACCGATAAGTGTACCAGTAGAATACTCTCCGTACCGGGCTCAGGTCAATTGTGTTCTGCGTCGAAATACGACAAGAGCACCCACAAATGCAAAACGCCTCAAAAGGTGATGCCGGAGCATCCTTTGAGGCGCTAGATTCGAGAAGAATTTGGTGGAGCCAGGCGGACTCGAACCGCCGACTGGTCCGTGCGAGGGACCCGTTATCCCGCTTAACTATGGCCCCGAATCTGTCACGGAGTATATCATTTGCGTTGTACCTTGTCAACCATAAACGAGGCTATCATCGTGAAGGTTCTTCAAGTGTTAGCCTTCCCCATCTGCACATATACCCAAAGATATTCCTGCAGGGCGCGGCAAACGGTACGGAGAATGATACTATCAGTAATGTAACTTCTGCTGAAAAGGATTACAACATGGCGATCTCATATATCCCGGTTGATATTCTCGCGTTTGGCGCGCACCCTGATGACGTCGAACTCGGCTGTGCGGGGACGTTGCTCAAGGCGCATGTGCGTGGGCAACGCACCGCCGTCGTGGACCTGACGCGGGGCGAGATGGCCTCACGCGGCACGGCGGAAGAGCGCGACGTGGAATCCGCGCGCGCCGCTGAACTCCTTGGCGTGAGCGCACGACGTAATTTGAATTTGGGCGATGGGCGATTGATGGATACCCAGGAGCATCGCGATGCCGTGGCGGCGGAAATCCGTCGTTTCCAGCCCAAGATGATCTTGATGCCGTATCCAGGCGACCGGCATCCAGACCATGATGCCGCCGGACATATTATCCAGGCGGCCGTTTTTTACGCACGCATGAAAAACCGCGTCATCCTTGATTGCAACACCGGCGATCCCCTCGACGCGCACTCCCCGGGACTGGTGTTGATTTACCCCATGCATGAGTTGGAAAAGCCGACGTTCATCGTTGACATCAGTGCGGTCCATACGCAAAAAATGGACATTGTGCGCACCTACCGTTCACAGTTTCTCAACCCCATGCCGGACGATTACCAGTTCATCGGCGCCAATGATTACATTCATATGATTGAGGCGCGCGGGGCGTATTACGGCTCGATGATACAGGCTGCGTATGGCGAGCCCTTCATCGCGCGGAGCCCATTGAAGATCGACGACCCGCTGACCAGTCTCGGCGGTGGCAAGGCAGGGCTGTAAGCGGCTATAGATAGGTGCGGATGCCTTCACGCAAAGTGATCTGCGGAAGGACGAAAATCTGCCGGGAGTTCGTCTGGAGACAGGTACTCCCCTGCGTGAGCATCGTCAATTCATCCAGCGTGATGGGAGATGGCAATCGGAGCCCCTGGGCGAGGCGTGCGGCAACGGTCACCAGCGCGACGGGTATATGCACGCGTGGCTTGCGGATGCGGAGTTGCTCTGCGAGGATTGCCAGGATTTGGGCGTAGGTGAGCGTTTCCGGGCCGCAGAGTTCAAACGCCTTGCATAAGGTCGGCCCGTTCAGTTGCAGCGCTTGCACGAACGCCGAGGCGACGGCGTCGATCGAGATGAGTGAGAATGCATATTGCCCGTTTCCGATAACCGGCGTTACCGGCCAACGGCGTAACTGCTGGGCAAGCAGTGAGATGAACCCGTCGCCGGGCCCAAAAATGATGGACGGGCGAAAGATGGTATAATCGACGCCTGCGCCACGCACCGCCTCTTCCGCCTCCCACTTGGTACGCAAATAGCCCGTCGGCGCTTTCGGCGCTGCGCCCAGGGCACTCATATGCAATAGGCGTGTGATGTGTAAACGGCGCATGGCGGAGAGCACCTGCTCCGTTCCCTGGACGTGGACGCGCGTGAAGGTTTGCTCGCCATGTTCGCGGATAATGCCGACGAGGTGTACCACCGCCTGACTGCCATCCATGGCGTCCAGCAGCGTGTCCAACTGCCCGACGCTCCCGGACACCCACGTCACGCCTTCTTCAGCTGCAGGGACATGCCGGGCGAACCCCACGACCTGATGGCCATCGCGCACCAAGGCATGCCGCACGGCGGTACCGACGAACCCCGTAGCTCCAGTCAGGAAGACACGCATGAGCACCTCCTTCCTTATGATTCTTTGCGCTGTCCCGTACGTCCTGTTGGATCGTCATAACAAACGGGCGCCGGAAAATATCCGGCGCCCATGAGTGTACTTAGTAGTGACAGGTGCGATTATTCGCCCATCGCCGTATAGATCGAGGTCGAATGTGCGACGACAACGTCCGCCAACGGCAAGTCAATTAAGACATCGCCTTCGACCTCCATGGTCACGCGGTCACCACCGACCGTGCCGATGATCTCGAAGGGGATTTCCTTCTCCAGGGCGAGCGCTGCCAGCGCTTCCGCCTTCGTCTCATCAAACGAGATGAGGATACGCGATTGCGACTCGGCGAACAGGGCCATGTCGGCGCGTTCCACTTGCTCGACGGCCACATCGACCCCGCAATTCCCGGCAATCGCGGATTCGGCGACGGTGACGGCCAAGCCACCCTCGGAGCAGTCATGCGCGCTGGCAAGCATGCCGCGCTTGATGGCGGTCAGCACGAAATCCTGCACGGCGAGTTCTCGGCGCAGATCCAGTGTCGGCGGTTTGCCGACTTCCAGTCCGTGCACAACGGCCAAGTATTCCGAGCCACCGAGTTCCGGCCGCGTATTACCGACCAGCGCGACCTGATGGCCTTCCGCTTTGAACGCCATGGTGCAATGCTGCTCCACCTTGTCCAACACACCGACCATACCGATCGTCGGCGTCGGATAAATCGCGGCATCCGGTCCCTCGTTGTAGAGGCTGACATTGCCGGAGACGACGGGCACGTTGAAGGCGCGGCAGGCGTCGGAGATGCCTTCAACCGCACGCTTCAACTGCCAGAAACGGTCAGGTTTTTCCGGCTTGCCGAAGTTCAAGCAATCGGTCACTGCCGCCGGATCTGCCCCGACGCACACCAGATTGCGCGCGGCTTCCGCAACGGCGATCTGCGCGCCCACATAGGGGTCAAGATAACAATAGCGGCTGTTGCAATCGGCGGTCATGCCGAGACCTTGCGCAATACCCTTGATCCGAATCACCGCAGCATCACCCGCACCGGGCGGAATGACGGTATTCGTCTGCACCATGTGATCGTATTGCTCAAACACCCAGCGTTTGCTGGCGATATTCGGCGAGGACAGCAGCGTACGCAGCACAGCGTTATAATCATCAGGCGCCGCGACGCCGCTCAAATCCGCTTGCTGCAGGGCGGTCAGCCAGGCCGGTTCCTCCGCGGGAAGCTGGTAGACGGGTCCGGCAGCTAACGATTGGCTCGGCACTTCGGCGACCAGTTCGCCATGGAAGCGGATGCGCAGGACTTCCTCTTCGATCACTTCGCCGACGACAGCAGCGTTGAGATTCCATTTTTCAAAGAGGGCAATCACCTCGGCCTCGCGGCCTTTTTTGGCGACAACCAGCATGCGCTCCTGCGATTCCGACATCATGATTTCCCACGGCTCCATGCCTTCCTCACGCATAGGCACCTTGGCAAGATCAATATCCATGCCGACGCCACCGGCTGCGGCCATTTCGGCTGTGGTGCAGGTGATGCCCGCCGCGCCCATGTCTTTAATGCCGACGATCGAATCGCCCTGCAAAATTTCCATGCAGGCCTCGATCAGGCATTTCTCGGTGAAGGGATCGCCGATTTGCACGGTGGGACGCTTCTGATCGTCTTCGTTGAACTCGTGGCTGGCCAGGATGGAACACCCGCCGATGCCGTCGCGTCCGGTACGATTCCCGACCACGAGGACCGGGTTGCCCGGGCCTTTGCCCTTGCTGGTGGCGATGGCGTCGGATTGTCCGATGCCAACCGCCATGACGTTCACCAGGCAGTTGTCACGGTAGGACGGGTGGAAATAAATCTCGCCGCCGACTGTGGGCACCCCGACGCAGTTGCCGTAGAATTGAATACCATCAACGACGCCGTGCAGCAGGAACTTGGCCTTTTCGCTCTCCAAATCGCCGAAGCGCAATGAGTCGAGTAAGGCGACCGGGCGAGCGCCCATGGTAAAGATATCGCGCAGAATGCCACCGATGCCGGTCGCGGCTCCTTGCTTGGGCTCCACCTGCGAGGGGTGGTTGTGGCTTTCCATCTTAAAGATGACATAGACGCCTTCAGCGATCTCGATACCACCGGCATCTTCGCCTTCCGCGCGTGTCGGATATTTCCCGGTTTTCGGGAACAGGCGCAGCAGCGTGCGGCTGCGCGGGTAGCCGCAGTGTTCCGACCATTCGACGGAATACATGGCCAGTTCGGTCCCGCTGGGTTCGCGCCCGAGAATCTCGACGACTTTTTGAAACTCTTGTTCATTCATGCCCAGTTCGAGGGCGACCTGCAACTGCGAGGTTGTTGTAGACATGCGTACGTCTCTCTTTCAAAACTCTTCACACCGACGCGAAAGCGCAGAGGTGAACGGTTATCGCCGTCCCATGCTGATGGCGTTCACTTTTAGACTTTCCATCAAGCTCTTGAACAGCTTCTTCCCATCGGTCCCACCCAGCAGGCGGTCACAGCGGCGCTCGGGATGCGGCATCAAGCCCAGCACATTCCCACGCTCGTTACAGATCCCGGCAATATTGTTTAACGAACCGTTGGGGTTCACGTCGGGCGTCACCTCACCGGCGGCGGTGCAGTAACGGAAGATCACTTGCCCGTTTTCTTCCAACTGCGCCAACAATTCGGGATCGGCGTAATAGCGGCCCTCACCATGGGCGATGGGAAAATTGACGACCTGGCCTTTTTGGTAGAAATGGGTGAAGGGCAAATCGGTCCGTTCGATGCGCAAATACTGTGGCTGGCAGATAAATTTCAGGTGGTCGTTGCGGTAAAGCGCGCCGGGTAGTAAGCCCGCTTCAGTGAGCACCTGGAAGCCGTTGCAGATACCAATCACGAACCGCCCTTTATTAGCGTGATCGATGATCGATTTCATCACCGGTGAGAAACGCGCGACGGCGCCACAGCGTAGATAGTCACCATACGAAAAGCCACCGGGGAGGACCACACAGTCCAGGTCACTGAGATCCGTCTCTTCGTGCCAGACATAACGTACATCCTGACCGGTCACCGCGCTGATGGCATCATAACAATCGGCATCACAATTGGAGCCGGGAAATTGAACGACGCCGAACTTCATACTACAACCTCCGCTGCGCCCACCTGCACATCGTATTGCTCGATGATCGGGTTGGCCAGCAACTCCTTGCACATCTCTACGGCAGCCCCGTTCGCGCCTTCAGCGGTTTCCGCCTCGATCTCGAAGGTGACGAACTTGCCGATGCGGACATTACTGACGCTGGCATGTCCTAATTTATGCAGGGCGCGTTCAATGGTCGTGCCTTGGGCATCCATCACCGTTGGCTTCAATGTGATCTCAACTTGCACGTGGTACAACACGGCTCTCTCCTTACACGATTCCTAGTCTTACGTATGCAGAATCCGCTTCTGCGTATGAGTTATCGACGGTCTACCCGCCATAACTCTAGATAAGCGATTATGGTCCATTCCAGTCATTAATTCTGTATTTCCACCGAGCCGAACTGCACGGCGTGTGTGACGCGTAATACCGGTTGTGTGCTGCCCGTTTCCTCGGCACGAAGCGTTTTATTGGCAAATGAGCCAAACACGGGCTGACCGTTTGCCTGCACAATCCAGTCGTCGGGCACGCGGACGATCAGGCCCCCGAAGCTGACTTGCACAACAAGATCGGCCCCATCTGGTGTCAGGTGCGCCCCACGCAAATCGAGTTCATAGTTACTGAACGAGGCCGTCACTTTGCCGCCCTGAAATTGCGCTGAGTCATTGCGAGAACGAAACGTGCCGAATGATACATCGTCGTCAATCCGATCGCGGATTTCCGTCACCCGACCGGTCCGGATCTTTCTACGCGGCCAGAGTAACAGCAAACCAGCAATGATGACCACCAAGGCCCAGATGATACCGCTGAAATTCGCCGGCAAGAGTTGCAACAGCCGCGCTTCCAGCAACACCCCCAGCAGCACGAGGATGCCCCCACCCCATGGCCGGTACGGATGCCGCACCAGCAGATTTATCCCGATCAGCACGAGTAGTAGCGGCCACCATATGGCGAGGGTATTACGCGGAATCACCGCGAGTACTTCGAGCAAATACGTCACGCCGACGGCAAACAAGGACCAGCCAAATAACAAACGTCCACGCATCAGCAGCTTACCTCCGCACGGATATTATCACGCCGTGTCCGCATAAGCTTGCCGCGATTCCCCCACACGTGATGAGGATTTATCGACAATCACCCTGAGTACCAGCGTCCATCAGGCGTTTGCAGTATAGAATAGCTACGAATCCTGCTAGGCGATGCCGAGTCGTTGGCGACGATATTGGCACATCCGGGTCAGACTGCAGCAGCTATGGATAATACGTACCCAATTCCCCTGCGGACTTCTCATCGTGCTGAATCTTTTCCCTGGTATCCATGCGTATGCACCGTCGTGTAGGCGGCGTTTTCATCGGCAGCGTCAACCCGGTATCAAGCATTGCGATGGGTCCGGATCCCCAGCATCTCCAGGTAACGATAGCGCACAATCATGACGAATAGATTTCCACACCGCCGGGGGTAAACATAAGAAGAGCCCACCTGGCCGACAACGGCTGTGGCCGTACGGTCGATGATGGGCAGTATTGATGTCTATTCCCTCACCATAGTCAGTATTCTCGATGCGTAAATATATTTTCGCGTGCGGGAGACTGAATTCCTGCTATCCGCGCAAATAGCCCGAGCAAGAGCGGCTCACGGGTGGAAGAGCGCGATATCGATCGCACTCCAACCTTCGCTCGACGAATAGTCCCAACCATTCGGTAAATTCATACTCAGCTTGAGCGCGCCGGACTCGCCGGCTTTTGCTGTGGCGATATGTGAGCCACGGCTCGCCAGGGAAAACGGCGAGGCATTACCGATACAACCGACGAGCGTGCCGGGCGGATTATTCGCATTCCGGCTACTAAGCGGCGTCGTATCGTTCATCGCGTCTTTATACGAGTACAGCGGGTCACCACTCGGCGTGAAGAACAGCGCACCATTGCTTGCACGATACGCGTCATAGCCAGGATCAGTTAACCCACCTGTCGCGAAGGTCCATTTTCCGCGCGCGCTGACCATAATAACGGTACCGGGTTGTACGTCAAGGCCGGTATCGTACCAGTTGCTTGTACGAAAACGTGATGCGTCAAGTACGCGATGAAAGACCTGAACGATCGGCATATTCTTTAAGTAGGCGCTTCCCTTTGAAACACCAAACCGATTTTTCGTGGCAATCATGTCCGCGCCGTATGGCGCTTTATTAATTCGCCAATCAATCGCGGGGATCATGTTCGGCGCGCCGCCGTTCGCACGCGGGAAGACGCATGCAGAACGGACATCGAGACCATTGCTGAAACGCGGATGCGGGGGATGGACCTCGATGATTTCCCCGTTCACCGTGACAGCAATGAGTGTGCCCTGCCCATTGGTAGCGATGTGGTGCGGGCAAAAGGTGATCAGCGTCTCTTGCGGAGCCCAGGTATTGACCAGGCCCTGAAATAATCCGGCGGGACGCACATCGCACTTCGTAATGTGATCATCAGCATCCCAGGTGATGTTTTTGTTGTTTATGTTATACAACGTAATGTTTGCGTCACTTGGGTCTGGCGTCTCAAGCACATAGCTATCGGGCTTCACCACGCCTAAATCCCAATTCGGCTCGTTGGAATTCGTGGGATCAAACGGAATGGTCGGATCAATGGCGCCCGGACGTCCGTTGAAATAGACGAAGGTTTCTTTTGTGGTGATCGGGAAGGGCATGCCATCGGTGGTGGTGACATACCCGTAATAGTTATAGCCGTCTTCGTAACTGGAGGCCGTCGCGTCACGGGCCGTCCCTGTCTGGCTGGCTCCGGATATATCGAGGGGGTAGGTATCCTCACGACACCAGAAGTCGCCCGTCAGTTTGGCGTCGCGTTCGTTCAACGCCAATCCGGTAATCCCGCCCTGGGGAATGCCTCCTGCGCCGACGAAGTTGGGCATGGCAGGGTACCCGAGCCCTTCCAGGCGCGCGAGCACGACGGCTTGCGAGATTTGCATCATGTTTTGCGAGCAGGCGCTACGCCGTGAAGCGGCGACCGCGCGAAAGGTGACGGGGAAGACGATCGAGGCGAGGAGACCAATAATGGCCATGACCACGAGCAATTCAATCAAGGTGAAACCACGACAAGTTCGCTGCGGCATGCCTTCCCCTCCCCTAGCTTTCAGTATACCACATCGAGCCATAGTTCACGCATGTAACTCGGCAACTGCTTGCCGGAAGACTTCACCGCGTTGTTCCATGTTCCGAAACATATCGAAACTCGCACAGGCCGGCGAGAGCAGGACTACCCCGAAAGGTTGCGCCAGGGCGAACCCCATGCGGACCGCATTGGACAGAGTATCGGCGAAGAAGATAGGGAAACTCGCCTTGACAGCGCGCGTCGCGGTGGCGATGGCTTCCGCGGATTCGCCGATGGCAATGAGCGCGCGGGCGGTAGTGGCGATATCATGCCCTAACTCCGAGAAATCCGAGACCTTGGCACGCCCACCCGCGATGAGCACGGGAGGTGTCTCGGCAAAGGCCAGCAGCGCCATGCGCACGGCAATAGGCGTGGTGCCTTGTGAATCATTGTAAAAGGTCACTCCGGCGACAGTCTCGACCTCTTCCAGGCGATTGGGAACGCCTCGAAAACGAGTCAGCACATCGGATGCGGTGGTCACGGGTAGGCCGAGCGCAGCTACGGCGGCAATGGCCTCCAGCACATTCGCCAGGTTGTGCGATCCTTTTAGGCGTATTGCGGAGACGGGCATCACTGCTTCCGGCGCGCCGTGTACCTCGGAGACGATCATGCCATCATCGATATACACCCCGCCGGCAATTGCTCTGCTCGTACTCACGCGAATAATCCGCGCAGCGGTGATGGCTTCCACGCGGGCGCTTTCCGGACGGTCGGCATTGACGATGGCGATATCGGTCGAGGTCTGGCGCGCAAAGAGGCGGAGTTTGGCCGCAAAATACGCCTCCATCGAATCATCATACCGGTC
>DASXVL010000167.1:0-2985 GCA_036504255.1 Armatimonadota bacterium
CGGGCAGGGCTTGCAGCGTTGCGGTCTGCACTTCTTTGGCGTAGGCCTCGGGCGTGAAATCCTCTGCCAGTTCTTCACACTTTACCGAGATGTTGGCGCGAAAGGCGGTGGCATCCGCGGTCGCCGGGCGTTGTATCACCCAGCCGCTATTGCCGCGTTGCGCTTCTTCCCAGTCCGGCGGGGCGGTGAGGTAATAGCCTAATGAGAGCTTCTGCTTGACCGACGGCTTCGGCGTCAGGAAGACCAGCGACTGCAAGACCTCCTTGAATTCCGCCTTCGCCGCATCGAACGTCGTGGGGTCGCCCATGCAGATGGCCATGTACAGATAGCCATTGGCCATCGTGAGGATGGCGATGGTGCGCATGTCGGTGTCTTTTTTGGCCGAAAAGGAATACTCCACCGATTTCCCCGGCATGCCCCCCAGACGCATCTCGCCGGTTTTGCTCACCGTCACCCCGTTCATGTAGCCGGGCAGGCTGTTGATCGCGTGCTCAAATGTGCGGTCCATGGACACTTGATGGTCACCGACAAAGATGGCCGAGATGACCAGTACACGTGGAAAGTCCCGTTTGTTCGCTAACGGCTTTACTGCAACCGTGACCAACGGGCTCGTGGCCTCATTGGCGATCTGCCATCCGGCTGGATAGGTGAGCGAGAAGGCGGCGGCCTCGCTGGTAAACGCCGTGGGCGTCTCTTCCGCCGCCCAGAGGGGCGCGGCGAGGCAGATGCAGAGCGCGCACAGGCTGGCCACGCGCAATAGAGAAGAAAACGGCATAGCAACCTCCTTGTTTGGTCTGTTTTCTACCTTCGCAGTGGCGCGGCACAACTCCTGCCGTTTTCCAGGCACGCCAATCAGGAAATTGGTGCGCCCTGAGACGGCGCTTCCTCGGCGGGCATGATGCTGAGGGAGCCAAAGCGGCGCAGGTGGGGGAAGGTGGCGGTCCACAGCGCAACGACGAGCAAGGTGCCGATGCCGCCGACGACGACGGAGGCGGTGGGGCCGAAGGCTTGCGCGACCATGCCGGATTCAAAGCCGCCGACCTCGTTGGAGGAGCCGATGAAGATGTTGTTCACCGCCGACACGCGCCCACGCATGGCGTCTGGGGTGAGCAGTTGGATGAGGGTGTGGCGCACCACCACGCTGACGTTGTCCATGGCTCCCGTCAAAAAGAGCATGGCCCAGGAGAGCAGGAAGTTACGCGAGAGGCCGAAGACAATGGTCGCCAGCCCGAACCCGGCCACGGCGAGCAGCATGGCGCGGCCCGCCTTGCGCATGGGCGGCAGGTGCGCGAGCAGCACGGCGGTGCAGAACGCGCCCACCGCCGGGGCGGCGCGCAGCCAGCCCAGCCCACTCGCGCCGACGTGCAGAATATCTTTGGCGTACACCGGCAGCAGGTAGACAGCGCCCCCGAGCAGCACGGCAAAGAGATCGAGCGAGATGGTGGCCAGCACCACCTTGCGGCTCCACACGAAGCGCACCCCCGCGAGCACCGTGGCCAGCGACATGTCGCCCGCCGCCGCCGGACTCGCCTGCAGACGCAGTGAGAGCAGCAGCCCGATGAAGACCAGCGCGAAGAGTGCGTTCGTCACGTAGGCGGCGGGCACGCTCCACACGAGGATCGCCGCGCCCAGCGCTGGGCCGGCCATGGACGACACCTGGAACATGCTCATGCGCCACTTCATGGCGTTTTCCAACACTGAGAGCGGCACCAGCGAGGGCAGGATGGCGGCCCCTGCCGGGCGCTCCAGTGTCATGAAGGTCGCGTCGAGCAGCAAGAGCAGGTACATGAGCGTGATGGAGCCGCGCGTATACGATACCCAGGCCAGCCCGAGCGAGCAGAGCGCTACCCCGCACAGGCAGAGCGCGATGAGCTTGCGCCGGTCAAAGCGGTCGGCCAGATAACCCGCGGGCAGGCTCAGCAGCAGCATGGGCAATGCCTGCACGCCGCCCACCAGTCCCAGCGAGAGCGGCTGCCCGGTACGCTGATAGATGTCCCAGCCCATCGCCAGCGCCTGCGCGCCCATGCCGATCTGCACCAGCGTCGTCCCCAGCAGGTAGCGCCACACATACGGCACGCGAAACGCGGCATAGGGGTCATGGATGGGGGGCGTACGCTCAGCAGTAGACATGCGAAAAACCTTTCACGACGTGGCGCGCGGGGCCGCCACATTGGACCCGCTCACGGGCCCTCCCCTCTCCTGGGAAAGGCGGGGATAGGAGCTTCCGCCCCGATATCTTGATTATACCGAGTGTCGGCCTCATCAACAAGGCGCGGCGCGGTTTCCCAGTTTCGCCAGGCTCTGCAGCACGAGCAGGCCGAAGGCCAGTTGGAAGAGGATTTGCGCCTCGATGAGATAGGGCAGGATATCGTTCAGGGTAATGATGGAGGCCAGGCCGCCGAGTACGAGCAGCAACAACAGCACGCGATTGCGCCGGTCGGGACAGAGAAAGAGCGCCAGCCAGGCGGCGAGGGCGGTTTGTAGCAAAAAGAGCGTTTCGCCGAATTTGACATGAATGAGCCCGAGCGCCCAATTATCGGCCGCCGTGGTGACGACGAGGGCGTAGAGCAGCGGCGCCATGAGGCGGAACGCCCAGGCCAGCACGCGGAACGGACGCTGCGCCGGCAGGTAGAATGACGCCAGGAGCGTGCCGAGACCGGAGACGATGAAGGCCAGCCGGTAGGGCGCCAGGGTCAGCGCGTACTTGCCATAATAGGTAAAGCCATGATTCGCCAGCAATCCTTGCGGCAGGAGCAGCACGCACACGAGCAGTAATGCCCAGAACCCGAGCTGGCCGGCGAGAAAATAGCGGAACGCCCACTGCGCGCGCGGGGGCGGTGCGCTCCCTGTCTTCGCTTGATGCTTGGCTACCATCCTGCCATTGTATACCGCGCAGCGGGGCAGAGCAAGGCGTCATGTGTGGAGGAGGCGCCAGCGGTGTGGTACAGCCCCTGGGCGCGTCCCGCCACCAACGGACATCGCCCC